>NZ_RZSC01000552.1:0-4096 GCF_003998155.1 Mesorhizobium sp. M1E.F.Ca.ET.063.01.1.1 | reverse complement strand
AAACGGGTGGGAGGGCCGTTTTTCAGGCCGGCCATTTGCCTGTCCCGAAGCGCCGGCAAACGAGAATTGCGGCTTTCCCGTGCGCAACGGTGAAAAAAGGCACGTCAGGTCTTGCACACCCCGGAAGCCGCAGTGTTAATCTCATGGCAAGAATCAGTGTCGGTTGCAGTAGGAAAAGGGGGCATTCTTATGGGGGAAAAAGCCTCTTTCACGAGGCGGGACGGAAGCCTTGACGACGCCTTGAAGCGGGACAGCGGCGGCGACGCCGCCGAGTTTGTCGAAATCGCCGGCGCTATCAAATGGTTCGACGTGGCCAAGGGCTACGGATTCATTCTTCCGGACGACGGCGTCTCGGGTGATGTTCTCCTCCATGTGACATGTCTTCGAAGGGACGGTTTCCAGACCGCGTTGGAAGGCGCGCGCGTCGTCTGCCTCGTCAAGCAGGGCGAGCGCGGCCTGCAGGCTTTCCGCGTTCTTTCCATGGATGCCTCCACGGCGGTTCATCCGGCGGAGCAGGAGCAGCGCACGCATGTCACCGTGACGGCCGAAAGCGGGCTCGAGCGGGCGCTCGTGAAGTGGTTCAACCGCACCAAGGGCTTCGGCTTCCTGACCCGGGGCGACGGCACAGAGGATATCTTTGTCCACATGGAGACGCTGCGCCGCTACGGCATCACCGAACTGAGGCCGGGGCAGGTCGTGCTGGTTCGCTTCGGGCGCGGCGACAAAGGCCTTATGGCCGCCGAAATCCATCCCGATATGGGCACCTTGCCGGTCTCGCATTAGAGCAATTCCAGGAAAAGTGCGTAGCGGTTTTCCGCCCGGAATTGCGTCAAAACAAAGAGATAAAGCGGTTCGCCGTTTCTGTGAAACGGTGAAACGCTCGAGGGCTTCCCCGACACGATCAGGATGGGCCCGTCTCGTGACAAGGCCTTGCACGTGCAAGGCCTTGTCTTGTCCGAAAACCGGTTCCACTCGCCTGGATCATGGTTTAAAGCGCGTCGCGGCGAAACGGATTCAGGCGCCGCGCTTTGTGTTTGTTTTGATGCATGTCGTTTGCCCAAAACCGCTGCGCATTTTTGGGCGACTTTGCATTAGGACGAGGTCTGGACGAGGTATCACATGTCTTACCGCAACTGGCTGACTGCAGGCGCGCTTTGCGGCGCCATCGTTTTGGCTGCCTATTTCGGCGCCTTGAAATCGAGCTCGGCGGACGGCCAGGCCATGATGCTGCCGGTCGATCCGACGCCGCTGGTCGCGGTGACCGGCTCCGGCGAGCATTCCTTCTCCGTCGCGATCGCCGATACGTCCGACGAGCGCGAGGCCGGGCTGATGTTCCGCAAGGATATGGCCGCCGACCACGGCATGCTGTTCGTATTCGAGAAATCCGGCGAAGTGAATTTCTGGATGAAGAACACGCCGATGCCGCTCGACCTGGTCTTTGTCGGCGAGGACGGCAAGATCAAGGCCATCAAGCGCGGCGAACCGGAATCGGAGGCGATCATCTCTCCGGGACATCCGGTGAGATTCGTGCTCGAGCTCAAGGCGGGAACGGCCGCCAAGGACGGTCTCGAGGACGGCGATCTCTTGCGCCACCCGGTGATCGCCAAGGCGTCGGGCGCCGGTTCCGACTGACTGCGGCTGCGTCAATGCAATATTTTTCCCATGACGGCTTCGAACTCGCCTATCTCGACCGCCAGCCGGCGTCCGGGGAGGGCGATCCGGTGCTGATGATCCATGGCTTTGCCTCGAGCCATTACGTCAACTGGGTCTCGCCCGGCTGGTTCAAGACGCTGAACGACGGCGGCTACCGCGCCATCGCCTTCGACAATCGCGGCCACGGCTCCTCGTCGAAGAGTTATGACGAGGCCGACTACACGCCGGCCAGGATGGCGTCGGACGCTGCCGCGCTGCTCGATCACCTCGGAATCGAACGCGCCCATGTCATGGGCTACTCGATGGGCGCGCGGGTATCCGCATTCATGGCGTTGTCCAATCCGGACAAGGTGGCGACGCTGGTGTTGGGCGGTCTCGGCATCGGTCTGGTCGACGGCGTCGGCGATTGGGATCCGATCGCCGATGCGCTTCTGGCCGAGGACCCCGCCACGATCAGCCATGCGCGCGGCCGCTCGTTTCGCGCTTTCGCCGACCAGACCCGCAGCGACCGCCGGGCGCTTGCCGTCTGCATCGTCGGCTCGCGCGCATCCATGAGCGAGGACGATGTCGCGCGCATTTCACAGCCGACCCTGATCGCCGTCGGTACGAAGGACGACATCGCCGGCTCGCCCGACGAACTCGCCGCCCTGATGCCGAATGCAAAAGCCTTTCACATCGAAGGCCGCGACCATATGCTTGCCGTCGGCGACAAGAGCTTCAAGCAGCGGGTGCTCGAGTTCTACGCTGAAAATCCGCTCTGAACGCGCGACTTCGCGCTCGAACGACCATGGTCGATCTTCTCGTCACCTATATGGAGATGACCGAGCCGTCGTCCGGCGAGCCGCTTACGGTTCCGCTGTCCGGCGCGGCCGTGAGGCATGAGATGCCTGATCTTCCAAACTATCTCGACCTCTACCGCGCCGTCGGCGGACCGGTGCAATGGGACCAGCGGCTGCGCATGCCCAAGGTGGAGCTCGAAACGCTGCTCGCCAGCGCCTCGACGCATATCCATGTGCTGCGCGTCGACGGCGAAGCCGCAGGCTTCTGCGAGTTCAACGATGTCGGCCAGCAAGCCATCGAACTCGTTCATTTCGGGCTGGTTCCCGCATTCCAAGGGCGGCGGCTGGGGCCGTTCCTGCTCGACCGGGCGCTACGCGCGGTGTGGTCGCACCGGCCGGAAAGGCTTTGGCTTCATACCGATACCCATGATCATCCGGCCGCCCAGTCCGTTTACCGACGCGCGGGATTCAAGGCCTATGCGCAGCGCATGGAGACCTTTCCGGACTAGGACTTGTCAACCCTCCAGCGCTACCAGCGAGCGCGCAAGGTTCTGCCGGGCCCTTTCTCCGAAGCGCCGCCGGAATTCAGCGGTATGGAAAATATGTGGGCGGGCTAGGAAGCTCTTCAGCACCGCTGCCCGGCCAGCGCGCCACATCGGTTCCTCGACCCAGCCATATTCGCGCCGGACGGCTTTCTCATAAGCATCGAAGGCGCCCGGCTCGGCGCCAAGGATTGCCAGGTCCATGTCGAGGAAAAGGGCTGCGTCGCTTGTCGCCTTCTCGTCGTCGAGCCGCGGCAACTGATGCGTGGCGGTGGCGTCGATCATCGCCACAATACGGCTGAGACGCTCCGAGCTGATGCGGCCGGAGAGCTTTTGCTCCGCCAAGACCGCGCTCTTGGTCTCGTTGTCCTTGGCGCGGCTGTCATAGATCGCGTCGTGGAACCAGATCGCCGCTTCGACGGCGTCCGGGTCATGGAGCAGGCGTCGGCATTCTTCCGCTAGCGCCAGCATGGCCTCGACATGAGCGAGGTCATGGTAGTGCCTGTCCCCGGCCTGATAGAGCGCGGTAAGCTCGTTTTTCAGTGCTCCGTCGATCAAGGGTTCGTTTTCCATCGCGGCTTGAATTCCCGTGAACCAAGTCCATTTGACAAAGCACTAAGGAAAATTGAGTTCAACCGTGCTACGATCTACCTTATATAAGCCGCCGGAGAATGAGCAGGCCGGAGATCGTCGATGAACAGCGTTACGATAGCCCGTCCCAGCATGGTGCAGCCGGTCGATCCGATCTGGCGCTCGATCCGCGACGAGGCGATGGAAGCGGTGAACCGCGATCCGCTGCTGGCCGCCTTCCTCTATTCCACCATCCTCAACCAGGAAAGCCTGGAGGAAGCGGTCATCCATCGGCTGGCCGAGCGTCTGGCGCATCAGGATATCGGCTCCGATCTCATCCGTCAGACCTTCAAGGCGATGCTTGCCGACGATCCGGAGTGGAGCACGACGCTGCGCGTCGACATCCAGGCCTATTATGACCGCGACCCGGCCTGCGACCGCTTCATCATGCCGGTGCTCTATTTCAAGGGTTTCCATGCCATCCAGACGCACCGGCTGGCGCACTGGCTGTGGAACCAGGGCCGCAGGGACTTCGCGCTCTACCTGCAGAGC
>NZ_RZSC01000551.1:0-4108 GCF_003998155.1 Mesorhizobium sp. M1E.F.Ca.ET.063.01.1.1 | reverse complement strand
GAATATGCCCGGTGCCGCTGTCGCTATTTTCGCCCGGCCTGCTTTTTCTTCGGCGGCGCTTCAACCGCCCCGCGCGCGAGCCTTGCCGCGCGAAGCCGTTCCGTCTTTGCCTGCCGGGCCGCCGCTTCCCGCTCGATGATCGCGCGCGCCGTGTTCGTGGTGGCTTCGCTCTTGGCGTCCGCCTTCGGCTTGAACAAACTCGTTTCGGCCATGGTCTCCTCGCTGTTTGATACGAAGAAGGCCGGGCAAGCCCGACCCTCTCCAGATGCTCCCCAAAATGCTCCCCCAAAGTGCTCCAAGGCCAATGCCGGTACATCCGCGGTCAAAGGCCATGGATGCACCGCATCAGGCCGCCTGCAGGTTCTCCGCGGAGCTCTTGCCGTTCCGCTGGTCCTTCACGATGTCGAAGCTCACCTTCTGGCCCTCCGCGAGCGAACGCATTCCGGCGCGCTCGACGGCGGAAATATGGACGAACACGTCCGGCTGCCCATTGCCCTGTTCGATGAAGCCGAAGCCTTTGGTGGCGTTGAAAAACTTCACTGTTCCGGTTGCCATACGATTTTCCTTCCAAATCGACGCAAATCATCGCCGTCTGGCGTTATGCCAAACGTCGCAGTCTTCGAAATTGAGAGGGAAGATCGTCAGGGCGCCGCGGCGCGGAAACAACATTCGTTCAACAAGATCGATTTGAAAGACATAGCGCTTGAACAAGCTGCGGCAAGGCGCTGACAAACAATATTATCGATGGCCTTTGTCCTGGCGGCCTTAGGCGACGGATGGCGCTTGCTCTTGCCAAAGCTGTTGATTTCGGTGCGTGGCAATCGTGGACGGCTCCGGACCAGCCAGCTAGAATTCCGAGAAACCGATCGCCTGGCTAGGCCCATCGGCCTCTGGATCGGCGCGGCTCATGAGTCCGGGGCTATTCGATGAGTGAAGTGATCGAACAACTCGTCAGCGCCATGAACGCACACGACCTCGATGCCGTCACCGCTCTCATCCACGAGAACTATCGCAGCGTGCAGCCGGTGCACCCGGGCAGGGCCTTCGTTGGGCGGGAACAGATGCGTGCCAACTGGGAGGCCATGTTCGCGGGAATACCCGACTTCCGCGCCACGGTCGCGCGGTCGGTCCAAGACGGTGGCACGACCTGGAGCGAATGGCATTGGTCGGGCACCCGCCGCGACGGCCAGCCGTTCGAGGTGCGCGGGGTCACGCTGTTCGAGATCATCGACGGCAAGATCGTTGCCGGGCGGCTGTACCTGGAGGATGTCGAACGGCAGCTGGTCGGCATCGAAGAGGCGGTCGAAGCCCTCTCCGGCCGCCGTCCAAAGGGGACCAGCAGCAAGGCAGGCCCGTGAGCCCAACCGCTGGCGCCGCTTATTCCGCCCGCAGCACCCCTAACCCACCCAGATCGAGCACCCAATCTTCTGCCCCGTGGCCGCATCCCGCACCGCTTTCGCAAACACCCGCCTCAGACCAACCCTGTTGGCTCTCACTTCCTTGCTCGCGAGGTAGGTCGGGTCGCCGACTTCCCAGTGGTAGCGTGTGTTTGCAGGCGCCCGCTTCCAGGTGAATTTCGATACGTAGGCTACTTGGCCCGGCGTGGCGTCGGCGAACCGGCAGTCGATGGTCGCCGGGATCATTCCTTTCGCCGCCATCGCGTTGACCACCTCGTTGGCGTTCTCCGTCGTCAGCCATTGATCTATGCCATTCTTCTGATACGCGGCGAGGGCGCTCGTCTGGTATGTGTCCCTGCCGCGGAATGACGAGCATCCTGCAAGCAGCAACAGCGCGCCGATTGCTGCGCCTGCCCAGCCTGCCCACTTAATGCCAGCGCGCCTGCTGCCTGCCCGCTCGCTGCTTGCTTGATTGCTGCGCATGCCCCGGTCCCCTTGCTCTGGAGGAAATGGAAAATTAACCGTGCCGGATGCTGCCGGTGGAGCATCGCTTCGTATATTAGGAACTTCACATGCCCGGCTCGTCCGGGCCTGGTCCTGGGCGGGCCGCGGCGCGCAGGCGGGCCGTGTGACCGCCCAGCCACAGAAGTCAGCCGCGCCAGTTCCTTAACGGCCCGCACCCGCAAAATTAACCTTTTGTTAACCATTCACCCGGCACCCTTTAACCATTGAGTAAGGATTCGTCTGGCCGTGACCTTCGCCGCCCCTTTGCACAACAAATCCATCCGCTTCCGCGCCCGCTCATTCGTCGCTTTCACGCTGACGCCGGAGGCGCCGATCGACGACTGGCTGGAGGGGCTCGACCACTGGATCGGCAATTCGCCGGGCTACTTTGCCGGCCGGCCGGTGGTGCTGGATCTGAACACCTTGAAGCCGGGGCCGGAGGAGATCGCCGCACTTGTCGGCACGCTGGCGCGGCGCGGCATCCGCGTCTATGCCATCGAGCTCGAAGGCGCCGAGCTCGGCCACGAACTGCCGCCGCTGCTCGCCGGCGCCAAGGAGGCCACCGCCGAGGGGCTGCTGGGCAGGGCCGCGCGCAAGGCGAAGGCGGAAGAGATCACGGTCGAGACGGCCGCCGTCGAGGACATGCAGCCGGGCCAGGTTAGGGCACCGCAGGAAGAATTTGCAGACACCGGGCTGGCCAAGCTCGATGCTGAGAACGCTGAAGCCGTCGAAGCAGCCAAACCCGAACCGGCGAGGTCGGGGCAGGGCGCTGAGCCGGCGCGGCACGAACCTTCCGCCGGCACGCTGATGATCAAGGCGCCGATCCGCTCGGGACAATCGGTCTTCCACCCGCATGGCGACGTCATCGTGCTGGGCTCGGTCGCATCCGGTTCGGAGATCGTCGCCGGCGGCTCGATCCATGTCTACGGCACGCTGCGCGGCCGGGCGGTCGCCGGCTCGGAAGGCAACATTTCGGCGCGCATCTTCTGCCGCAAGAACGAGGCCGAGCTGCTCGCCGTCGACGGCTGGTACACCACGGCCGAGGAGATGGAGGGCGTGTCGCGCGGCAAGGCCGTGCAGGCCTTCCTCGACAACGATGCGCTGTGCGTGGTGCCGCTCGGCTGAGTTTTTTAGGTGCGGCAAGCTTCGGACCGGTTTCGCGTGCGAGGCTGATTAAAGAATCCGCCGTGCCTTGCACGGTCACATAACAAACGCCAACGGAGGCTGGATGAATATGGGCAAGGTAGTCGTGGTCACTTCGGGCAAGGGGGGCGTCGGAAAGACGACCTCGACGGCCGCGCTCGGCGCTGCCGTGGCCAAGACCGGCAAGAAGGTGGCGCTCGTCGATTTCGACGTCGGCTTGCGCAACCTCGACCTGATCATGGGTGCCGAGCGCCGCGTGGTGTTCGACCTCGTCAATGTCATCCAGGGCTCGGCAAAGCTCTCGCAGGCGCTGATCCGCGACAAGCGGCTGGAGACGCTCTACCTGCTGCCGGCATCGCAGACGCGCGACAAGGACGCGCTGACCGAGGAGGGCGTCGCCGAAGTCATCGCTCGCCTGCGCTCGGTCTTCGACTACGTCTTCTGCGACAGCCCGGCCGGCATCGAGCGCGGCGCCCAGCTTGCCATGCGCTTCGCCGACGAGGCGGTCATCGTCACCAACCCGGAAGTGTCGTCGGTGCGCGACTCCGACCGCATCATCGGCCTGCTCGACGCGCGCACCATGAAGGCCGAGCAGGGCGAGCTGATCCAGAAGCACGTTCTTGTGACCCGCTACGATGCCGCCCGCGCCTCGCGCGGCGAGATGCTGTCGATCGACGACGTGCTGGAGATCCTGTCGACGCCGCTGCTCGGTATCATCCCGGAAAGCCAGGACGTGCTTCGCGCCTCGAACCTCGGCTCGCCGGTCACGCTCTCGGAGCCGATCAATTCCGCCGCCAAGGCTTATCTCGAAGCGGCAAGACGCCTGGAAGGCGAGGACCTGCCGGTGGTCGTCCCCTTCGAACGCAAGGGCTTCCTCGACCGGCTGCTCGGAAGGAGGGCGGCATGAGCATCCTCGACCTCTTCAAGCGGCGCACCAGCGCCCCGGTGGCGCGCGAGCGGCTGCAGCTCCTGCTCGCCTATGAGCGCCAGAGCCGCGGCCAGCCGGACCTCGTCTCCATCCTGCGCGAGGAGATCATGGCGGTCATCGCAAAGCACGTGCAGAT
>NZ_RZSC01000550.1:0-4112 GCF_003998155.1 Mesorhizobium sp. M1E.F.Ca.ET.063.01.1.1 | reverse complement strand
CCGCCCTGGTGCCGGCGGTCGCGCAACTGCAGCAGTCGCTGGGCATCGTCTCGGAAAAGGTGGCGAAGATCGAAAAGACGGTCACGGAGACGCAGAAGACGGTCGAGGCGGTCAAGAAGTCCACCGACACGGTGGCTCAGAAGACCGACCAGATCGCCTCCGCCCAGCAGCAGCAGACGGCGCAGGGCGCCGAGACGCAGAAGGCCGTCGAGGCGGTCAAGCAGACGGCCGACACTTTAGCCGCCGGCCAAAAACAGCAGCAGGCGCAGGCCGAAAAGCTGCAGGCGACCACCGAGCAGATCGCCGCCTCTATCGACACGATCGCCAAGGGCTTTGCCCAGCTCGCCGCGCAGGGCGGCGCGATCGCCGATCCCAAGCGTCCCGACGAGTTCTATCACAATGCCCGCGTCTATGAGCTGGCGGGCGATATGCTGAATGCCCGGCGCGCCTATCTCGCCTTTGCCGGCTTCGACGTCGACGCCATCGACCCCTATACCCGCTTCGCCACGCTGCTGAGGGTCCAGGACGGCAAGGCCGGCGCCCGCGAAGTGTTCGGCCAGCTCGCCGAAAAGGCCAAGGCGCCGTCGATCAAGCTCGTCCATCTCCTGCAGTTCGACGATGCCCAGCGGCTCGGCAAGCTCAACGCCTTCATATCGGCCAACCCTGACTATGCGCCGGCTTACTTCCTCGAGGCGCAGGAGTTCTCCGAGGATCGTCTCGGCAGCCAGACGCTCGCCGACAAGCGCAGCGAAGCCCAGGCGCTGACCAAGTTCGTTTCCTACGAAAAAGATGGCGGCCTGCTCAAATATTTCGTCGACCAGAGGGAGTTGGCCGACTGGCTGGACCGCAGCCGGACCCGGCTGGCCGCGCTCGGCGACGTGCTCGACCCGTCGCGCTTCGTGCCGACGCTGACGCCGACGCGCTCCAACGCCGGCTGGTCGATGACGATCTCGCTCCCCGAACCGGCGACGGCGATTTCCTGGCGGCTCGGCGACTCTGGCCCGTTCACCGATACCGGCCTGATGGCGATGAACGACCAGCGCACCGGCAAGCCGATGCCCAACCCGAGCTTCGAGCTGCCCGACAGCACCGCGGCCACCAATATCGGCATAAAATATCTCGACATCAGGGGCCGCGAGACCGGCCCGTTCGACATCCGCTTCGATCCGGATTCGGCCCTCCAGCAGGGCAACAAGCAGATCCTCGACCAGTTCTGGACTTCGTGGATCGCCTTCGACGCCAGCGGCAACCAGGGCCTGGTCTATTTCACGCAGATGCTGTCCTTCCGCTGCGCCATCAAGGAGGTGCGTTACAGCCTGAACGACACCGCGCTCGACAAAGAGCTCAAGATGCCGCCCTGCGACGCCAAGGACCCGTATGCGATTCCCGCCGACTACCAGCCCTATTTCAAGGTCAAGGACGACGTGACGTCGATGGCGGTGCAGGTGACTTATACCGACGGCACCAAGTCGCCGGTCAGGGAGTATAAGCGGCAGTAGCGGAGCGCCCACCCTCCCCCTTGTGGGGGTGAGCGGCCGGTTCGCAAAGCGAATTCGTCGTGCCGGTGGCACGACGAAAGGCCAGCGAACGCTGGGACGCTGCGGAGCAGCGGGGACCCGGCAGATCCGCGCAGCGGATCGGGGTGGGGGTCGAAGAAGATTCTTTTGGTTGGACCCCCACCCCGTGGAGCGATCTCCGCCTTGCTCCGACCGCTCGCCGACCCTCCCCACAAGGGGGAGGGTGGCGCTGATGCAAAATGCCTGTCGCCCCGCTTGCGCAGCCCGCGCCAGGTAGGCTTTTCTGCTGCACAAGATTCGCGGGATAGAGCAATGGATACGGTCACGATCGGCGCAAAGGGCATCTCTGTCACCCTCGATCTCGCCGTCGGCCACATCGCCGCCATGGAGGTCGAGGCCGATGGCCGCGTCCTGAAGCCGCTGCACCGCGCGCCCTGGGTCGGCTCGCCGCGCGAGAGCCTGCCGGAAGGCCTGCCCGAGGGCACGGTCCGCCTCTCCGGCGATTTCCTCTGCGCGCCGTTTTCCACCAGCGATGTCGAGGCAGCGCCCCTGCATGGCTGGACGGCCAACAGTGAATGGGATGTCGTCGAGAACGGCGCCGTTGCCGGCGGCTGGCGCGCCGTCTTCCGGCTGCGCCGCAAGGTCATGGGCGCCGCCGTCGACAAGATTTTTATCCTGCGCGACAACCATCCCTTCCTCTATCAGGAGCATGTCTTTTCCGGGGGGGCTGGCGCCATTTCCGTCGCCCACCACCCGATGACCGCGATGCAGGACGGTGGGCGTCTGGCCTTCTCGCCAAAACGCCTGGCGGTCACGCCGTCGACTCCGCTGGAGCCCGATCCGGCGCGCGGCCGCTTCCGTTTCGCCTATCCCGCCCACGCCACCGATCTGGCCCATTTCCCGATCGCAGCCGGCGGTACCACCGATCTCGGCGATTACCGCATGGAAGACCGGCGCGAGGATTTCATCACCCTGGTCGAGGCCGATCATGGCGGGCCGGGCTGGACCGCGCTGGCGCGGCGCGCCGAGCAGGATCTGGTGCTGGTGCTGAAGAATCCGGCGGAGCTGCCGGTCACCATGCTGTGGTTCAGCAATGGCGGGCGCGACTACGCGCCCTGGAGCGGCCGCCATGTCGGCGTGCTCGGCATCGAGGACGGCCGCGCCGCGGTCGGCCATGCCGCCTCGCTCGGCGACAACTGGCTGAAGCACGAAGGCGTGGCGACCGCCTTCGCCCTTACGGAAGGGCGCAGCGTCTCCTTCCGTCATGTCATCGGCGCCGTGCCTCTGTTCGGCGGCGAGCCGCCGCGCGACATTGCGACCGCGCAAGGACGGCTGCGCATCCTCGGCGCCGACGGCACGACGAGGGACATACCCTTCGACAGCGATTTCCTGCGGCTTGGCCGGTCCGTTCCGGCTTGAGCATTCGGCGTTAATTTCCCGAGGGTTGGCCGAAGCCCTTGAGTTCGTCATTCCAGGGCGAAGCAGGAGCGAAGCTCCGTCGCGGAGACCCTGGAATCCATGCCGTGACTTCAGCCGAAGAATGCTGCAAAGCAAAATTCTGCACCGCAGGCGGCGCTGGTGTGTAACGGCATGGATCCTGGGGTCTGCGCCGCGTCGCTTCGCTCCAGTCGAAGCTCCACCTCATCGTGCGCCGCCAGAAACCGCGCGATGCGATCGGACAGGATGGAAGTGTCGGTGATCTCGATCGCGCCTAGCCGGAACGGGCCGGAAAGGGCGCGCGGATGGCCGCGCGCGTCGGCCGCGGCCTCGGCGACCAGTGCCTCGATCCTCCCCGCATAAGCAAGGAGACGCGCGCCAGCAGCGGTCAGCCGGATACCGCGCGGCATGCGTTCGAACAGCGGTTCGCCGAGTTCGGTCTCGAACTGGCCGATGCGCGCGAAAGCGCCGACTGAGCGGTTCCCAGCCGGGCTGCGGCAGCCGTGATGGAGCCGCATTCCGCAGCGTGAAGTGCGCGCAGGTCCATAAGGCATCGTATTATGCGATGCCAGATGTCGCAATGCATCGCTTGTTGCGAGGAAAGGTGAAGGGTAGGTTCCTGTCATGCCAGCGGAACTATATCATAAGATCGCGACCACATCCTCGCTCGATATCGCCTTTGAAGAGCACGGCCCTCCAGACGGCATGCCCGTCATCCTGCTTCACGGCTGGCCCGACGACGTCCGGACGTGGGACGAGATTGTTCCCGGTCTCGCGGAAGCGGGCTATCGCGTTCTCGTGCCATGGCTGCGCGGCTTCGGGCCGACGCGGTTTCGCGATCCGGACGCCATGCGGTCCGGTCAGCTTTCGGCCTTGGGCCGGGACGTGCTCGACTTCGCCGACGTGCTCGGGATCGAGCGCTTCGCCATGGTGGGACACGACTGGGGCGCGCGGGCGGCCTATATCGCCGCCTGCCTCGCGCCGGACCGCGTTATGGCCTGCACCGCTCTGTCGGTCGGCTGGGGAACCAACGACCCCGACCAGCCTCTATCCTTCGGCCAGGCGCAGAATTACTGGTATCACTGGCTGATGGCGCTGCCGCGCGGCGAACGACTGGTCCGGGAAGACCGGAAGGCATTCACGCGCTACATCTGGTCG
>NZ_RZSC01000054.1:0-17566 GCF_003998155.1 Mesorhizobium sp. M1E.F.Ca.ET.063.01.1.1 | reverse complement strand
CCCATGCCTTCGATCGGTGGCGTCGAGGAGGTTTGTAGCGGTGCCGACGGCGCCACAGTCGGTTCCGGACGAACAGCGAGACGCGGCAGCACCACATAGTCGGCATCGACGATGTCGGCCGGCGTATCGTGCATGACGCGCTCCGGCGCCGCATTTGCCGCCCGAGCGGTCATGATTTCGCCGGAAACAGGGCGCGCGGTTCGTTTCTCAGCCATTACGGCCCCTGTGAGTCTTGGTAGCTTTTGGGTAAACGGAAATGGTTAACGCTTCCCCACCGGAACAGCCGTGAAACGTCGAAAACGAACCGAAATTAACCGGCGATTAACCATGCCGGCCGATGGTCTTTGTAGAGAACAGGCTGGCAGGACGCCGCCCAAGGTTTCAGGTCGCCGAACGTGATCCGCTTTGAAAATGTCGGCCTCCGCTATGGCATGGGTCCGGAGATCCTCCGCGACATTTCCCTGCACATTCCGGAGCGTTCCTTTCAGTTCCTGAGCGGCCCCTCCGGCGCCGGCAAGACGACCTTGCTGCGCCTGCTCTTCATGTCGCTGAAGCCGACGCGCGGCCTGATCACCATTTTCGGCAAGGACCGCTCGCGCATCTCACGCGGCGAACTGCCGCTGCTTAGGCGCCGCATCGGCGTGGTGTTTCAGGATTTCCGCCTGCTCGACCACATGACGACCTATGAGAACGTCGCGCTGCCTTTGCGCGTGCGCGGGCGCGAGGAGGCAGGCTATCGCACCGACGTGACCGAACTGCTGAAATGGGTCGGCCTCGGCGACCGCATGCATGTGCTGCCGCCGGTCTTGTCCGGCGGCGAGAAGCAGCGCGCGGCGATCGCGCGGGCGTTGATCGAGCAGCCGGAAATCCTGCTGGCTGACGAGCCGACCGGCAATGTCGATCCGCCGCTGGCGCGCCGGCTGCTGAGGCTGTTCATCGAGCTCAACCGGCTGGGCACGGCCGTGGTGATCGCCACTCACGACCTTGGCCTGATGGAGCAGGTCGATGCGCGACGCATGATTCTCGCCGGCGGAAGGCTGGATGTCTATGACTGATCTTCCGGCCGATCACCTGCACGAGGAAGCCGTCGAGACGATGCCGACTATGCGACGCGTCCAGCGCAAGATGGCGCCGATCGTGCCGGCGCAGAACATCGCCGGCCGGGCGCTGGTGCTGGTCATCGCCATCATGACCTTCCTGTCCTGCCTGACCTTCGGCGCCGTGACGCTGGTGCGCGACACCGCCTCGGTGTGGGAGAACCAGATCTCGCGCGAGGCGACGATCCAGATCAAGCCGGTCGAAGGCCTCGACATGGAGGCAGCCCTCGCGCAGGCCTCGCAGATCGCAGGCGAATTCCCTGGTGTGAAGGGCACGAAGATCGTCGACCGCGATGCGACGGCGCGCCTTTTGGAGCCGTGGCTGGGCACCGGCCTCAACATCGATGAGCTGCCGGTGCCGCGCCTCATCGTCGTCACCATCGACGAGGCCAGCCCGCCCGACTTCGCCGCCATGCGCGCCGCGATCACCCCCAAGCTGCCGAGCGCTGCGCTCGACGACCATCGCACCTGGGTCGACCGTTTGGTCGCCATGGCACATACGACGGTAACGATCGGCTTTGCCGTTCTGGCGCTGATATTGTCGGCGACCGTGCTGACGGTGGTGTTCGCCACGCGCGGCGCTATGGCCGGCAACGGGCACATCATCGAAGTGCTGCATTTCGTCGGCGCCGAGGCCCGCTTCATCGCGCGTGAATTCCGCTGGCACTTCCTGGTCACCGGCATGAAGGGCGCCGCCGCCGGAGGCGCTGCCGCCATTCTCGTCTTCATCGTCTTTTCCTGGTGGTCGTCGCGCAACATGGCAACGCCTGAGGCCGATCAGGCGACCGCGCTGTTCGGCAATTTCGCCATCGGCTCCACCGGCTATCTCGGCGTCGGCCTGATGGTGCTGGTGATCGGCGCGCTGACGGCGGCGACCTCGCATGTCACGGTCGTCACCTATCTCAGCGACATCGACATCCGCCAGCCGGAGGCGGGCTGATCATGATCCGACCGGTAGGACAAAACGAAAGCCGGTTTGAAAGCACAGGCAGGACAGCGATCACAGAGTGGGCAACTGCCGTAACGCAATGTGCGCCGCCTTATCTATCAAAGGCCGCATTTCAGGGTTAACCATAGGATGTTTCAGGATTAACCTGGGATGATGGACGCGCGGGACTCGACCGGGACGGCTGGACGGATGCCAGCGGCGCTTGCGCGCGCCGCCGTGCCCGCCAGGCCCGGTCGTCTCAGGTTTGCGCTTCGTATCTGCTGCTTCTTCGTGCTTGCCCTGTTGGCGCTTTTTGCCGGCGGCTTCGGGTGGTTTGCCGACAAGGTCTCCAACATGACGACGCCGGCCAATCCGGCCAAGGCCGATGCCATCATCGTGCTTACCGGCGGCCAGTCGCGGCTCGACGCCGCGATGGATCTCTTAGCGTCGGGCAAGGGCGAGCGGCTCTTGATCAGCGGCGTCCACCCCTCGGCCAGCCGCCGTCAGTTGCAGGCGGCGATGGGCGGTGACAAGCAGTTGTTCTCCTGCTGCGTCGACATCGACCGAGCCGCGCTCGACACGGTCGGCAACGCCGAGGAAAGCGCCAAATGGGTGGAAAGCCACGCCTATGGCAGCGTCATCCTCGTCACCAACAATTATCACATGCCGCGAAGCCTGCTCGAGATGGGCCGACTGCTGCATGGCGCCAGGCTCGAACCCTATCCGGTGGTCAACACCAATCTCGGCAAGGGCGGCTGGCTGACCAAGCCGGAGGCGTTGCGCGTGCTGCTCACCGAATACAGCAAATATGTGCTGGCGCTGGCGCGCGGCATCGTTCCGCTGCGCCCAAGCGCCGAGGGCATCACGCTCGCGGAAGCCTCGGTGGCCAAGGACGAAAAGCAGCCGAGCCACGTTATCCCGTAGCTGCTCCTCCACGCAGGCGCGCGACTTCCTGCTCGAGGCTTGCAATGCGCCGGTCGCGTTCGGCAAGGGCCGCAGCCACGTCCGCCGCCTCGAAGCGCTGCGGAATATGCTGGGGGCAATTGGCATCCCAGGCGCTGACCGTGAACAGGATCGCCTGTTCCGGTCGCGCTTTGTAGTCTGCCGGCATCAGCCTTGCCGTCAGCGCCGCATCGTCCTCGACGACGCGCGCCTTACCCCAGATCTTGATGCGCTGCCGAAGCATGTAGTCGATCAGGAACAGGAAGGCCTGGCCATTGTCCTGCAAATTGCCCTGAGTGATGAACTGGCGGTTGCCGGAAAAATCGGCAAAGCCGATCGTGTGCTCGTCCAGCACCTTGAGGAAGCCGGCAGGGCCGCCGCGGTGCTGGATATAGGGCTGGCCCTCGCCATTGGCCGTCGCCAGGAACACGCTGGTCTGCGCCTCGATGAAGGCAGCGAGATCGGGCGTGATTGTAGCGCGCCAGCCGCCGCGCTCCTCGACGCGCGCATAGGCCTCGCGTGACCCCTTGCGGGACTGGATCGCCTTGACGGTGGGCGTGAAGGCCACATCGCTGGTAAAGGCATTCATGGCGGCGCTCCTCGGACGAACTGGCATGGCATTTAGCTACTTCCACGATCCGGATGCAGAGGGCATACTTGCAATCCATCTTTCCATTTTATGGAAGAATCATGGATCGCCTCGACGCCATGTCCCTGTTCGTCGCCACAGTGGAGGCCGGCAGTCTTTCCGCCGCCGCGCGGCGCGCCGGCATGCCGCTGGCGACCGTCAGCCGCAGGCTTTCCGATCTGGAGAAGCACCTCAAGACGCGCCTGCTCAACCGCTCGACGCGCCGGCTCGCTTTGACTGACGCCGGCCAGTCCTATCTGGCCGCTTGTCGCCGCATCCTTGGCGAGGTGAGCGAGGCCGAGCGCGTCGCCGCCGGCGAATATACGAACCCGACCGGCGAACTGGTCGTCACCGCGCCGGTCGTCTTCGGCCGCCTGCATGTGCTGCCTGTCGTCACTGCTTTTCTGGACGCCTATCCCGACGTCGACATCCGCCTGACGCTGTCCGACCGGATCATCCAATTGGTCGAGGAACATGTCGACCTCGCCGTGCGCATAGGCGAGCTGCCGGATTCAGCCATGGTCGCAAAGCGCATCGGCTCGATCCGCCGCATCGTCTGCGCCAGTCCGGCCTATCTCGCCGGAAACCGCACGCCGATCGAACCGCGCGATCTCGCGGGCCACAACTGCATAACCTTCGAAGGGCTTGCCTCCCCCGCGACATGGAGTTTCGTCAGCGGCAAAAGCGAAATCGCGGTCCCGGTCCGCTCACGGCTGCGGGTCAACACCGCCGAGGCGGCAATCGACGCGGCGATCGCCGGTCTCGGCCTGACGAAGGTGCTGTCCTATCAGGCGGATGCCGCCGTCCGCGCGGGCACGCTTCGTGTGGTGCTGGAGTCGTTCGAGCCGCCGCCATGGCCGGTCAATCTCGTGCATGCCGGCCAGGGCCTGCTGCCGGTGAAGCTGCGCGCCTTCCTCGATTTCGCAGCGCCGCGCCTGAAGGAGCGGCTGGCGCGGTCATTGTAGAGACGCGACCGCCGCGCCGTTTCCTTTTTGCCCGCGCTTGGTGTAACCAACGCACACTTCCACACCGGGCCCTTTCCCGCATGCTTTACATCCGCTCGCTGGCGTTCAACCTCGCCTTCTATCTCAGCCTGGTCGTCCAGATGATCTTCTGGACGCCCTTCTATTTCCTGTCGCCGCGCCACCGCGCCTGGTTCGTGCCGAAATTCTGGTCGCGCACGTCGATGTGGCTCTACGACAAGATCGCCGGCACCAGGAGCGAAATCACGGGCGTCGAGAACCTGCCCGACGGGTCTTTCATCCTGGCGCCGAAGCATCAGTCCTTCTGGGACGCGATCGCCTTTTTTCCTTATCTCGACGACGCGTTGTACATCCTGAAGCGGGAGCTGACCTGGATCCCCTTCTTCGGCTGGTACATCATGAAGATGCGCATGATCCCGGTCGACCGCGGCAACCGCTCGAAGGCGCTGAAGGCGGTCGTTGCCGCCACGAAGGCGGAGATGGCGCGCAATCCCCGCCAGCTCATCATCTACCCCGAAGGCACCCGCCGCCCGCCGGGCGCCGAGCCCTCCTACAAATACGGCATCGTCGAGCTCTATACCCAGCTCGGCGTCCCGGTGGTGCCGGTCGCCCATGTCGCCGGCCTCTACTGGCCGCGCCGCAAATTCCTGCGTTTCCCCGGCACCATCAAGGCCCGCTTCCTGCCGCCGATCCCGCCCGGGCTCGACAAGGAGGAATTCATGCAGCGGCTGATCGGCGAGACGGAAGCCGCCTGCGACGAGCTGCTGGTCGAAGCCTCGCGCGCGCCGAACCCGCCGCCTCTGCCGCCGACGGCGGTGAAGCGGCTGGCGGAACTTGGCACCGCGGCAACGACGAAAGCCTGACCCTCACGGCATCGCCGCCAAGGCGGTGGTCAGCACCAGCGTCGCCGCGAAAACCAGGTTGATAGCCCGCGACGCCAGCGGATTGCGCAGCAGCCGCGCGAAAACCGTTCCGGCGAGAAGCCACACGACATGGATGGCGACGATCATCGCTGCCAGTACCAGCAGCCTGGCCGGCAGGCCGAGCACATCGCCTTGCGCCGAAGCGCCGGCGAACACGGCGCCGATCGCCACATAGGCTTTCGGGTTGGCGACGGCGAGCATGAAGCCGCCAGCGAAGGTGGGACGCGCCGCCTTGTTTCCTCCTTCGGCAAGCGGCGGCGCCGTCGCGATCCTGAAGGCAAGGTAGAGGATGTAGGCGGCCGAAGCGGCTGTCAGCAAAGGCGTCAGCCCCGGCATCGAGGCGAGCACGCCGACCAGGCCGACAGCCACCATGAGAAGCACGGCGACCGTACCAAGAACCACGCCCGAGGTGTAGCGCAGCGAGCGCCGCAGCCCGAAGGCGGCCCCAATGGCGGTGACGCTGATCGTCGCCGGACCGGGACTGCCCATGACGACGGCGGCCGCAACCACCAGAGCCAGCAATTGCTGCCAGGGCTGCGCTCCAGACAGATTTACTCCGGCCATGCCGAACCCCAATTCCTGCCGCGATACGGCAGGAATTATCGCGGGGTTCCCCGCAAGGTCTTGGATGATCGTGCGTCGCCTTACGGTCCTAAGGGTTAAGGCGTGTTGAGATTCAGGTCAGGCCGAGCCGGAGTCGAAGACGGGCGCGAAGCGACCAAACTGGGCGGGTTCCGAGAACCGGAGCGGAGCGTACTTGAAGTACGTGAGCACCGGCCTACGCCGGCCGTAGCCTTAACTGCCACACCACTCACGAGTGCTTCGGCCGGCGAAGGCCGGAAGCGCAGGAAGCCGGCATTTGCAGGCCGGCATCACCTGAATATCAGCACGCCTTAGGCGCTGGCCCGGTCGAGCGCGGCGATGTCATCGGCGGAAAGCTTGAGCGACGCGGCGCGGATCAGGCTGTCCATCTGGGCGGATGTCGTGGCGCTGGCGATCGGCGCGGTGATGCCTGGGCGCGCCATGATCCAGGCAAGCGCCACTTCCGCCTGCTTGGCCGAGTGGCGCCCGGCCGCGGCATCGAGCGCGGAGAGGATGCGCATGCCGCGCTCGTTGAGATATTCGGCCACGTCTTCGCCGCGCTCGCTCTGGCCGAGATCGGCCTTGCCGCGGTATTTGCCGCTCAGGAACCCCTTGGCGAGGCTGAAATAGGTGATGACGCCCAGGCCCTCCGCCTTGCAGAGGTCGAGCAGCGCGCCGTCCAGCGAGGAGCGGTCGTACAAATTGTATTCGGGCTGCAGCACCTCATAACGAGGCAGGCCCCGCAAGCTGGCGACGTCGAGCGCCGCGCGCAATTGCCCGGCATCGAGGTTGGAGCAGCCCGGATAGCGGATCTTGCCCTTTTCGAGCAGGCGCTGATAGGCGCCGAGCGTTTCCTCGTAAGGCGTGGCCGGGTCCGGCCAATGCGACAAATAGAGGTCGATGACATCGGTCTGCAGCCGCTTCAGCGATTGATCGACCGCCTTCTCGATATAGGCCGCGGACAAATCCCGCCTGCCCTGCCCCATGTCGGAACCGACCTTGGTGATGACGACTATTCTGTCGCGGTTGCCGCGGCTCTTCATCCAGTTGCCGATGATGGTTTCGGATTCGCCGCCCTTGTTGCCCGGAGCCCAGCGCGAATAGGCGTCGGCGGTGTCGACGGCATTGAAGCCGGCCTCGGCAAAGCGGTCGAGGAGGTCGAAGGACGTCTTCTCGTCGGCGGTCCAGCCGAACACGTTGCCCCCCAGAACCAGCGGCGCGATGGAAAGGTCGGTGTGACCGAGACGGCGTTTCTGCAAGATTGATCTCCGTGATGCTGGGATGGGCCGGAACGCCCAAGGGGGGAATGGATTGCCGATAAGCTAGGTCGTGCCCTGCCGAGGTCAAAGGCATGGTTTTGCTTTTTGATCGGGCCAGGCCGTCACGAAGGCGCTACCCGCCGCCCCACCTGCTCCAGCCAGTGGTCGCGAATGCCAAGCGCCTCCAGGTGTTCGAGCGTGCTCAAGACATAGTCTTCGTTCCTGCCCGATTGACCGACGGCGCCGCGCACGACTGCCGCGGCATGGCTGGCGTCGAGGCCGCCGGCATATTGCTCATGCGCGCGATCGACGATGTAGGCGACCGCCTCGACCGTTCGGCCTCCTCCCGCCGCGTTCCCATCGAGCCGGACATCGAGCATGCGTTCGAGATAGACGTTGGTCACCAGCTCGCGTTCGCGCAGATAGGAAAGCACTTCGTTCCGCAAGTCGCCGGGCACGCGAAAGGCGAGGCCGATGCAGGAGCCGCCTCGGTCGAGGCCCAGCACCAGGCCCGGTCTTTCACGCGTGCCGCGATGCACGAAGGAATAGACGCAAAGCGACCGGCGATAGCCGTAAAGACGGGCGCGCCGCGTCTCGACATGTGCGAATCCCGGCCGCCAGATCAGCGACCCATAGCCAAAAACCCAAAAATCGCCCATATCGCCAAGCCTGATCGCACTCGAGTGACGACATCGCACCAGTAAGGTGCTTCTTCTGTCCCCGCTGTTGTGCGTGGAATTAACAGCCCGCTCGCTGCACGAGGGGTAACGAGAGCCGCAGCATGACGTCAAGTGACGAGCGATCGCGCAAACCTCGCCGCCGGCTGTTCTGGCTTGCCGCGTTCATCCTGGTGCTGTTCGCGCTCTACAGCGCCGGCTGGTTCTACCTCGCCGGCCGGGTCAAGACCGAGGCCGACCAGGCATCGGCTAAACTCGAGGCCAAAGGCATCGCCGCCGGCTGCGCCAACCTTGCCGTCAGCGGTTATCCGCTGAGCTTCACTGTCTCCTGCGACAGCCTGGCCTATCAGGATGACGCCAAGAACATCGCCGCCTCCACCGGCAACTTCAATGCCGTCGCCCAGATCACGCAGCCATTGTCGCCGGCGGCCGATGTCAGGGGACCACTCAGAACCTTGGCGCCAGGCATGCCGCCGCTTTGGATCGACTGGGACAAGCTGCACGCGACGGTCAGGCTGTCCTGGCCCCTGCCCCGACGCGTTTCGCTGCAGGCCGAAGGATTGTCGGGCCAGACCGACCCGGCAGATGATTCCGATCCGGCCGAGCTGTTCTATGCGGCAAGGGCCGCCGGGCAGTTGGAACCCAAGGGCCAGGATGTGACCTATACCGGCAGTTTCGCCGATCTCGAGATCGACGCCGACGCGATCGGCGGGCGAGCGCTGCCGGCGCTTGACGGCGGCGGCGAGGCGACAGTGAAGAATGGCGTCGCGCTGATCGCGGCGCCGCCGAAAAGCCTGCGCGGCCAGTCGGTCGACATCGCCAAGCTCGACCTGTCGTCGGGGACGGCGCGCCTGACGGTGTCCGGGCCAATCTCTGTCGACGCCGAAGGCCTGATCGACGCTAATCTCACGATCAAGCTCAAGGACCCCAAGGCGGTGGCGGCCATCCTTGCCGGCGCCATTCCCGAGCATAAAAGCGAGATCGAGCAGGGCTTTGCCGGCATTGCCATGCTCGGCAGCGAGCCGTCCATGCCGCTCAAGGTCGTCAAGGGCAAGGCTTCGCTCGGCTTCATCCCGCTCGGCAAGATCAAGCCGGTCGATTAAGGACTGCAATGGCGGGCCCGGTCAAACTGCTCAGCGTCGGCGCATTCACCCTCGACACGATCCTGCGCGTCGACCAGCTTCCCACGCATCAGGGCAAGTTCATCGCCAGCGACGGCGTCCAGATCGCCTCCGGCATGGCGACGAGCGCCGCCTGCGCCGCGCATCGCCTCGGCGCCCACGTGTCGCTTTGGGCGAGCGCGGGAGACGATGCAGTCGGCGACCGGTTGATTGCCGAGATCGAGGCGGAAGGCGTCGACTGTAGCCTGGTCCGCCGCGTCGCCGGCGCGCGCTCGGCGCTGGCCGCGATCCTGGTCGATGCCCATGGCGAGCGCATGATCGTGCCGTTCTACGACGGACAAGCTCAGGCCGACCCAAACACGCTGCCGCTTGCCGATCTTTCCGCCTTCGACGCCGTGCTGGTGGATGTGCGCTGGCCGGGCGCCGCCGCACTTGCCTTGACGGCAGCCCGGGACGCGGGTTGTCCGGCGATCCTCGACGCCGATACAGCACCGGTCGAGGTGCTGGAGCGGCTCTTACCTTTAGCCTCGCATATCGTCGCCTCGGAACCTGCGGCGCGCATCGTCTGCGGCCACGCGCTCGACCCGGAAAGCGCCTGCGCCGATCTTGCTTCGCGCACCGACGCCTTTGTCGCGGTGACCGGAGGCGCTGCCGGAACCTGGTGGCATGACCGGGAAAGCGGCCGCGTCCGACATGTCGAGGCGCCGAAGGTCAAGGCTGTCGACACGCTGGCCGCCGGCGACGTCTTCCACGGTGCTTTTGCCGTCGGCCTTGCCGAAGCGATGCCGCCCGAAAAGGCGCTGCGCTTTGCCAGCGCCGCCGCCGCGCTCAAATGCCTGCGTTTCGGCGGCCGGCTCGGCGCCCCTGACCGGGCCGAAACGCTGGCGATGATGGCGGCCCACCGGCCGCCAGCGCAACAGAGCCGTGAAGGCTGCTGAGATTCAGGTTTTGATGTCGGGGTGCTCGACCGCCTGGCGTCCGAAATCCGGCACGTCGATGTCCTGGCCGGCCTCGATGATCGAGCGGCGGATGGCGCGCGTGCGGGTGAAGAGGTCGAACAGTTTTTCGCCGTCGCCCCAGCGGATCGCCCGCTGCAGCGAGGCCAGATCCTCCGAGAAGCGCGCCAGCATCTCCAGGATCGCGTCCTTGTTGTGCAGGCACACGTCGCGCCACATGGTCGGGTCGGAGGCCGCCAGACGGGTGAAGTCGCGGAAGCCGGAAGCGGAATATTTGATGACTTCCGTCTTGGTCACCGATTCCAGGTCGTCGGCGGTGCCGACGATGTTGTAGGCGATGATGTGCGGCAGATGCGAGACGATGGCCAAGGTCATGTCGTGATGCTGCGGGTCCATCGTGTCGATGTTGGAGCCGCAGCGCCGCCAGAACTCCGACAGCTTCTCCAGCGCCTCCGGGTCGGTGCCCGGCAGCGGCGTGAAGATGCACCAGCGGTTGTCGAAAAGATCGGCGAAGCCGGCATCCGGCCCCGATTTTTCCGTGCCGGCCAGCGGATGGCCGGGGATGAAATGCACGCCCTCCGGCACATGCGGCTCGATCTGCGCGATCACCGAGGCCTTGGTCGAGCCGACGTCGGTGAGGATCGCGCCCTTCTTCAGTGCCGGCGCGATCTCGGCGGCGACCGCGCCGGACGATCCGACCGGCACCGAGACGATGACGAGATCGGCGTCGCGCGCCGCTTCCTTGGCCTCGGTCGTGTAGGAATCGCCGAGACCGAGTTCCTCGGCTCGCTTGAGGGTCGACTTGCTGCGCGTCGCGATGGCGATATGGCGCCCCAGGCCCTCGCGCCGGATGACGCGGGCGAGCGACGAGCCGATCAGGCCGATGCCGACCAGCGCTATTCTTTCGAACATCGGTGATGTCATGGTGCTCTAGCTTTTCAGGAAAGTCGTCAGCGCTTCGACGACGCCGCGGTTGGCCTCTTCGGTGCCGATGCTCATGCGCAGCGCGTTGGGAAAGCCGTAGCCGGTGACGCGGCGCAGGATATAGCCGCGCGCGCTCAGATAGTCGTCCGCGGCCGCCGCCGAATGCCTCTTGTCGTCGGGAAAATGGATCAGCACGAAATTGCCGACGCTGGGCGTCACGCGCAGCCCGAGCAGGGTCACCTGTTCGCTGACCCAGGCCAGCCATTTCTCGTTGTGTGCCACGCTGCGCTCGACATGGGCGCGGTCACGGATCGCCGCGATCCCCGCCTCGATCGCGGTCGCGTTGACGTTGAAGGGACCGCGCACCCGATTGATCGCGTCGACGATATGCGCCGGCCCATACATCCAGCCGATGCGCGCGCCGCCGAGGCCGAGCTTGGAGAAGGTGCGGGTCATGACGACGTTCTCGGAACTGCCCGCCAGCTCGATGCCGGCTTCGTAGTCGTTGCGCCGCACATATTCGGCATAGGCCGCGTCGAGCACCAGAAGCACGTTCTTCGGCAGCGCCGCGTGCAGCCGGCGCACCTCCTGGAACGGCACATAGGTGCCGGTCGGATTGTTGGGGTTGGCAAGGAATACGATTTTCGTACGCGGCGTGACGGCGGCCAGGATCGCGTTGACGTCGGCGCGCTCGTCGGTTTCCTTGACCGCCACCGGCTTGGCGCCCGCCGCCTGGATGTAGATCTTGTAGACCATGAAGGCATGTTCGGTGAACACGGCTTCGTCTCCGGGCGCCAGATATGTCTGCGCCAGGAGGCCCAGGATCTCGTCGGAGCCGTTCGAGCAAATGATGTTTGCCGGGTTGAGGCCATGCACCTCGGCGATCGCCTCGCGCAGCCGGCGGGCGGAGCCGTCGGGATAGACGTCGAGCTTCGCCGCCACCTCGCGCGCGGCCTCGATCGCCTTCGGCGAGGGCCCGAGCGGATTCTCGTTGGACGACAGCTTGTAGACCTTCGTCACGCCGGCGGGCGCGGTGCTCTTTCCCGGCACATAGGCCTCGATGTCCATGATACCCGCGCGGGGCGTCGGACGTGGCTGATCCTGCTTCATGTCACAAATCCGTCGAGAAGGCCTTATTCTGGGCCGCAGCGGGAATACAGGCCGTGACTGGCAATGTCGAGAGGTCTGCCGCATGTCGCCCAAAAGTGTGCAGCGGTTCTGAGACAACGACATGCATCAAAAACAAAGGCTTAAAGCGTAGCGCGTGTATCCGTTTCAGCGCGATGCGCTTTTAGCCAAGTACCGGCGTCAATCGTCGCGGCTGACAACCCGGGCTTTGCGCGCCTGCTGGAGTTGCAGGATTCCACGGCGCAGTTGGTCGAACAAAGCCGGCGGTAGCATTCCATAGGCATAGCTGCCATCGGAACGCTGTCGAACATCATAGCCGGGCCAAAGGAAACGGTTCAATTCATCAAGGCGCAGCCAATGCCGGCCGCCGTCGAGGCCAAGGGTCCGACATACCGCCGGCGGAATCTCGATCGATGCGGAACTATCGGATGGCGGGCGATGCGTAATCGGTGCCACTATCGTGCGGATGTGACCATCCGCCTCACGGGGCGTGGCGACAACGATCGCGCAAGGGCGATCCTTAGCACCTTCGACATCGCCACGGTCGTGTTCAGTGCTCCAAAGAAAACTATAGCGAATGACGAGACCCGGCCTTGGAACCGGCAGCGTCACTTCGGCTCCACGCCATATTCGGCAGTCTCGATGGAGGCGATCGTGTCCTCATCCAACTCGCCCACGATCAGGATTTCGCGCTCGCGGCGCTTCAGCAATTCGTAGTGCTCGAATTCGGCGGCAGAGAGATACGCCCCGACAATCCGGCCATGACTGGTCACATTGATGACCTTCTTGGCGATGGCTTCGTCCTGATACTTCGCGAAATTTCGGGCGAAATCGCTCGCTGGAACTGCGGTGTTGCGTGGCATGTCTGCCTCCATCTGATGCCAGAGAGCGGTCAAGCGACCGAAATAGATCGTGCAGATAGCCGCTAACCTATTATATGTAATCTGCGCAAATTACGCAAGATTGGCGCGCCATACCGCTGCCGTTGACGTTCGTATTCCGCAGACGTAGAAGAGCAATGAACTTCCGTGGTGATTTGGCCGGTCGGCTTGCAGCCACGTTAAACAATTCGCTAAAGGGCCGTTTGCAACCTGTAACCGGCTTTGCGAAGGCAAGCCGGTTTTTTGTTGTCCGCTGCCGGCCGGACACCGCATCTGTGAAGTCGATGCGGACTGGATGGGGAATGGGATGGCCGCTCAGCGCGCTGCAAGGACCAACAACGAGGCCGACCATCCGTCGAGCCCGGTTTTGCAGCTCGGCCCCGACAAGCCGCTGAAGCTCGATGCGGGCACGGTGCTGTCGCCCTTCCAGATCGCTTACCAGACCTACGGCACGCTCAACGACGCCCGTTCCAACGCCATCCTCGTCTGCCACGCGCTGACCGGCGACCAGCATGTCGCCAACACCAATCCGGTGACCGGCAAGCCGGGCTGGTGGGAGGTGCTGATCGGTCCCGGCAAGATCATCGACACCAACCGTTTTTTCGTCATCTGCTCCAACGTCATCGGCGGCTGCCTCGGCTCCACCGGCCCCGCCTCGACCGATCCGGCGACAGGCAGGCCTTATGGCCTCGACCTGCCGATCATCACCATCCGCGACATGGTGCGCGCGCAGCTCATGCTGGTCGACCATTTCGGCATCGAGAAGCTGTTTTGCGTGCTTGGCGGCTCGATGGGCGGCATGCAGGTGCTGGAATGGGCCGCCAGCCATTCGGAGCGCGTGTTCTCGGCGCTGCCGATCGCCACCGGCGCCCGCCATTCCTCGCAGAACATCGCCTTCCACGAGGTCGGGCGGCAGGCGGTCATGGCCGATCCGGACTGGCACGGCGGCAAATATCTCGATTTCGGCAGGCGCCCGGAAAAGGGGCTCGCCGTGGCGCGCATGGCGGCGCATATCACTTACCTCTCGGAAGCAGCGCTGCATCGCAAATTCGGCCGCAACCTGCAGGACCGCGAGGCGCTGACCTTCGGTTTCGACGCCGATTTCCAGATCGAAAGCTATCTGCGCCATCAGGGCATGACCTTCGTCGATCGTTTCGACGCCAACTCCTATCTCTATCTGACCCGCGCGATGGACTATTTCGACCTCGCCGCCGACCATGGCGGGCGCCTGGCCGATGCCTTCGGCGGCACCAAGACACGCTTTTGTCTTGTGTCCTTCACAAGCGACTGGCTGTTCCCGACGGGAGAGAGCCGCTCGGTCGTCCATGCGCTCAATGCTGCCGGCGCCTCCGTCTCCTTCGTCGAGATCGAGACCGATCGCGGCCACGACGCCTTCCTGCTCGACGAGCCGGAACTGTTCGCGGCCATCCACGGCTTCATTGCCTCCGCAGCCCGCGCCAGGGGGCTCAGCCTGTGAGCGGCTCGCGATCCCTGATGCATCTCACCCAAAAGTGCGCAGCGGTTTTGGGAGAGCGACATGCATCAAAACAAAGATCGGAAGTGTGCCCATGAGCGTCAACCGCGCCCAGCGCGTCGATCTCGACGTCGTCAGCAATCTCATTCCGCCGAATTCGCGCGTCCTCGATGTCGGCTCGGGCGACGGCGTGCTTCTGGAGCTGTTGCAGGAGACCAAGCAGGTCGACGGCCGCGGCATGGAACTGTCGCAGCGCGGCGTCAATGAATGCGTGGCGCGCGGCCTCAGCGTCATCCAGGGCGATGCCGACAAGGATCTCGGATTCTACCCCGACAAGGGCTTCGATTTCGTCGTGCTGTCGCAGACCCTGCAGGCGACCCGCAATCCAAAGCTGGTGCTCGACGAGCTGCTCCGGATCGGCAACCGCGCCATCGTCTCCTTCCCCAATTTCGGCCACTGGCGGGTGCGCTTCTCGCTGCTGATCAAGGGCCGGATGCCGGTCACCAAGGACCTGCCCTATTCCTGGTACGACACGCCGAACATCCACTTCTGCACCATCCGCGACTTCGTCAATCTGTGCGAGGAGCTTGGCGCTACCGTCGAGAAGGCGACCGCGCTCGACGCCAACGGCCAGAAGATCGGTCTGTCGATGCCCTGGTGGTTCTGGAACTTCTTCGGCCAGCAAGCGGTGTTTTTGTTGAGGCGATAGGCTCATCGTTGACGGCGGGGCCCAGAGCCTTATAGCGATATGGCTCAGGCAAACTGATTGCGCAACGATGGTCGACAAACGTCCAACCTATTCAATTGTCGTAGAGATGGAAAATGCCCAGTTCATAGACTGGGACGAGATGGGCGTCGGGCTGACCGCCTTGGCGCGCGAGATCGCTGTGGTCTCCTCAACCGGCTTCGCCAGACCGAAAGTCGTTATCTCTCATGCCGGACAAAATGCGGACACCTCATCGTTGCAAAGCCGCATCGAGGCAGAAGCGCCGCAGCTGACACAGGTAGCCGAAGTGACCTTCACGGCCTGCCCCAGCGGCCGGTACTACGAACTCAAGAACCATGGCGTGCGTTTGGCTGAAGGAAAAATCGTCGTCTTCATGGATTCCGACACGGTTCCCCAGCAGGGTTGGCTCTCAGCCCTGCTGGCGCCCTTTCACGATGCCGAACCCATCTGCGTGAACGGCCATACCTACCTTTCGTACGACGATTTCTTTTCGCGGACCTTCGCCTTGATCTGGTTCTTCCCGATGGCCCAGGGGGACGAAAGGTTTGCTTCGAAACGTGCGATCAATGCCAACAACGTTGCCTTTCGACGCGACTGGATTGCCAGCCATCCGTTCCCGGCACACAACGGCTTCAAGGTGTCCTGCACGCTGCTGATGCATCAGCTTTGGCGCGAGGGTCATAGAATCGTCAATGTCGATGCGCGCGCCTATCACTACTCGCCGCGGGGCTGGCGGTTCTTTTGTTGGCGCGCGCTGGTGACCGGCAGGGACGCCGACCGGAAATTCGTCGCGCTTCATGCCCCCAACCGCAGCCAGCGGATCGCGAAGTCGTTCAGCCGATGGGGGACCATGTCGTGGCGCACGACACGACGCGTGATAAGTCATGCGTCGCAGACGGGCATGCCGCCTTGGCAGATTCCGTTTTCGCTGGCGGTAGGGCTGGCCTTTTATACCTTGGCATTTTTCGGCCAATTCAGCCTGGCAGCCCGCCTCGTTCGCGACGAGATCGAAACCGTGCCTGACTTCGTCGGGCACAGTTGAGAATAAATCGCCTGCAAGTGTTGCATTCAAACTGCCTGACTTTGGGGAAATTCGCTCTGACCTTGGGCCGAAGCGACGCTTCAGATGACATAGATCACTCTTTTCTGTAACATTTCGCGAATCCATCCGGGGGCGGACAGGGAGAGGTAGGTACAAGATCCATCTGGATATCGTTTATCCGCCCCGTGACGAAAGTTAGATGCCGACCGCTTCCGACACAGCCCCGCTGATCACCGTGATCACGCCGACCCATAACCGGCGCAGCCAGGTCGTGCGTGCCGTGGAAAGCGTTCTTGCCCAGACATTTACCCGCTTCGAGCACATTGTCGTCGATGACGGCTCGACCGACGGGACTGCCCAGGCCCTGGCCGAAATTCGCGATCCCAGACTGGTCTACGTCGGCGCGAAATGGCGAGGCGCCAATGCGGCGCGCAACGCGGGCATCGAGCGCGCGCGGGCGCCGATCGTCACCTTCCTCGATTCGGACGATGTCTACCTGCCGGATCGCCTTGACCGGACGCTGCCGCACTTCGACAGGAACCCTTCGCTCGAAGTGCTGATCAGTTCCTTCATCTCGGTGAAGGGCAACCGCAGCACCAAATGCATCAATCGCCAGGCCTTGCTCGACAAAAGCACGCTGCAGCGCGCCCTGGTCTCGCAGACGATCTTCATTGCCGGCTCGGCGATCACCGCCCGGCACGACTCGCTGCTTGCGATCGGCGGTTTTGACAGCGACATCACGCGCATGCAGGACCGCGAGCTGCTGCTGCGTTTTGCCAACCGCGGCGGCGCCTTGCTGTCGGAGGATATCGACTGGAAGAAGTACAATTCGGAAAATTCGATTTCCGGCCGCCGCGACGGTTATGTCGAGGCTTATGCCAACCTGATCGGCAAACACCCTTACATCGCCGACCGCTATCCCGACGTGCCGCCCTATATGATCGCGCGGCAGATCATCGCCGACATCCTCAAAGGCAGGCTGCCACAGGCCTTTTCCGGCTATCTCGCCAACCGGTCGTCCAAGGCGCTCGGCTACTCGCCGACCGAACTGGTACGTGGCTATGTCGTCGGCCGGCGCTGGCGCCGCGATTGCTATGACGAGTTCCGCGCCAAATATGGCGCCCGAGCGGCCTGAGCGCCTGGCTTAAAAGAGGTCCTCAGCGGTCCAGTTCCGGGAAATACGGATCGGAAAACCGTCGCCGCAGGCGCTCGCCAAGCAGGCAGTCGGTCGGCGCCTCCGCATCGACGCGAATCCTTCTGGCATCACCGATGCCGCTCACCTCCTGGATCAGCT
>NZ_RZSC01000549.1:0-4118 GCF_003998155.1 Mesorhizobium sp. M1E.F.Ca.ET.063.01.1.1 | reverse complement strand
TCGACCGGGTGATCCGGATAGGCTGGGGTGCGCACCGCGCTGGCCGAGAGCGCCACGCCGCCCGGAGCGCGCCCCGCTTCGGCGGCCTTCTCGCGCTCCTTCAGCATGCGGCCGATCATCAGCTTGACCATCTGGTCGTGGTTGATATCGCTCTTCGGCAAGGTGCCGGCAAGCATGCCGTCGCGCAGCACCACGACGCGATCGGCGACACGCTCGACCTCGTGCAGGCGGTGCGAGATGAAGATGACGCTGATGCCTTCCGCCCGCAGCCCCTTGATCACGTCGAGCAGCTTTTCCGTCTCGGCGATCGGCAGGCTGGAGGTCGGCTCGTCGAGGATCACCAGCCGCGCCTTGATCGACAGCGCCTTGGCGATCTCGACCATCTGCTGCTGCGCCAGCGACAGCGAGGCGACCGGCGCGTCGGCCGAGAAATTGGCGCCGACGCGCTTCAACAGCGGCGCCACCATCTCGCGCAACCTGGCGCGGTCGACCAGCCTCAGCGGCCCGGCCTTCAACGGCTCGCGGCCGAAGAAGACGTTGGCGGCGACGTCGAGATTTTCGAAGAGGTTGAGCTCCTGGTGCACGAAGGCGATGCCGGAGCCGATGCTGGCTTCCACGGTCAGCCCGTCATGCGCGACGCCGTCGACCGTGACGGTGCCGCTGTCCGGCCGCGTCACGCCGCCGAGGATCTTCATCAGCGTCGATTTGCCGGCGCCGTTCTCGCCGACCAGGCCGATCACCTCGCCCGGCTTGACCTCCATGGAGAACCCGTCCAGCGCCACGACGCCGGGATAGGTCTTGCGCACGGCCTCGAGGCTCAGGAACGGAGCGGACTGGACGATGGATGGGTCGGAATAGTTCATCGCGCCATGGTTCATCGCGCCACAATTCATGACGCATCTCAGCAGCCGGTGGGCTACAGACTGACGGGCCTCGCGAGGCCCGTCAATACGGACGCCGGCCCAAGGCGAACCTTGAGCCGGCGCAACGGTTCATCGATTAGTTGCCCGCCATCGCCTTCAGATTGGCGGCGTAGGCGTCGACATCGTCCTTGCCGATGATCTTGGTCGGCACGATGATCAGGCCGCCGGCCGGAATGCCCGACTTGTCGCCCTTGAGGTAGGAAGCCATCAGCTTCATGCCCTGATAGGCCCATTCGAAGGGCTGCTGCACGACGGTCGCTGCAACCGTGCCTTCCTTGACGCCGCCCAGCGTGATCGGATCGTCGTCGAAGCCGACGACGGTGATCTGGCCGAGCTTGCCGGCGTCGCGCAGCGCTTCATAGATGCGCGGCGTGTTGTAGGAATAGAAGCCGACCATGCAGGTGATGTCGGGGCTGGCGACCAGCGCGTCCTCGACATTCTTCTTGGCGCGCGCCTGGTCGATGTCGTCGCCGCGCACGTCGACCAGCTCGATCTTGCTGCCGGCGAGCCCGTCCTTCATGCCCTGGATGCGCTCCTTGGCGTTGTCGGCGCCGAGCAGGCCGACGAAGCCCAGGCACTTGCCGCCGTCCGGCATCGCCTTCTTGGCGATCTCGGCCGCCTGCTTGCCGGCATCGACGTTGGACGAGCCGATATAGGCGACGCGCTTGGTCTGCGGGGCGTCCGAGTCGGTGGTGAACAGCGCCGTCTCGGACGCGATCTTGTTCAGCCCGTCGGTCGAGGTCTTGGGATCGACGGCCGAGACCATGATGCCCTTCACGCCGGCCGTCACCAGATCGTCCATCAGGCGTTGCTGGATGGCGACCGAAGACTGCTCCGGATATTTGAGCTCGAGAGTGTAGTCGGGCAATTCGCCCTGCGCCTTCTTCACGCCGGCTTCCGCCGCCTTCCAGAAGTCTGACGCGCCGTTGACGACGAAGGCCAGCGTCGGCTTGTCGTCGGCGCGCGCGGTCGCGCTCGCAGACAGTCCGAGAGCCAAGGCCGCCGCGGCGACGGATGCGTTACGGATCATGGATTTCATGGTTCAACCTCCCTTTTTGAAACTCATCCCTGATGTGTCGGCTGCGGCCTGGACGCCCTCCTCCTCAAGGGGCTTGCCCAAGGTCTGGCAACTTAAGAACGGCGCAAATCCAGCCGCGACCAAGACACTAGACACTCATTTGGCGTTCGTAAATAGTCCGATTTGTCTGACATTTTCGTGAGAGCGAGGGCAGCCCTCCTCCGGCGGCTTGCCGGCCAGTCGCCACGCGTTCCTCCCACTGCCGCCACCGGCCGGAAGCCCCGGTTCGGTCGCGGCGAGTTGACAGTAAAACGCTTACAGCTATTAGTAAAGAGTATTAGTTATGAAGCTGGCATGGCGTATCCGCGGCGGCGACGGCCATATCCAGCCACGCAAGCGGGATGAGGATGGTGGCGGCAGGAAGGCACCTCGCTGAGGCGAGAATCACCGGCAATTCTCCGGTTTCACGGGATCGGTCATCTGTTTTTCGTTGACAGACGGAGCGGCTGGCGAGGAAGATGTCATCCTTGATAATAGTTATAAATTTGGCGCTTCCGCGCCGCACTTGACCACCTTGCCGTTGCCGGCGGGGTTTGGGAAACGACCATGAGCGAAACGACGGAACTGCGCGATCCCCCGGAGACGTCCAGGCGACGCAACGCCAAGCCCAAGGGCCGCGTCACCATGACCGACATCGCGCGAGCCGCCGGCTGCTCGCAAGCGACGGTTTCCTTCGTGCTCAACAATTCGCCGGGCATCCGGCTGTCGCAGCAGACGCGCGACCGGGTGGTCGAGGCAGCGAGAGCGCTCGGCTATTCGCCGCCGGTCTTTTCGGCGCTCCGCCCGGCGGTGACGCCGTTCGAAGGGCTGGACGGCGTCATCGGTTTTGCCGTCGACCAGCTCGCCACCAGCCCGGAGGCGGTGGTCGCCATCGAGGGCGCGCGCCAGGCTTCGTGGAACGCCGGCAACGTGCTCCTGGTCGCGCAGACCATGGGCGACGCCGTCATGGAGCCGAGGGTTATCCAGGCGCTGACGAGGCGCGGCATCTCGGCGCTGATCTACATGACCATCTTCACCCGCGAGATCGCCGCGCCCGATTTCCTCTACAGCCTCGACATCCCGGTCATCCTGCTCAACTGCTACACCGCTGATTATGCCTTCCCGGCGGTGGTGCCCTCCGAGATCGCCGGCGGCCAGAGCTCCACCCGTCACCTGATCGGCCACGGCCACCGCCGCATCGCCACCATCACCGGCGAGCCTTGGATGCAGGCGGCGCAGGACCGGCTGAAAGGCTATCGCCGCGCTTTAGCCACCGCCGACATCCCCTTCGATCCGGAACTGGTGGTCGAGGGCGACTGGTCGGCCAGCGCCGGTTATGCGGCGACCGTCAAGCTACTCGCGCTCAAAGAGCGCCCGACCGCCATCTTCTGCCAGAACGACCGCACGGCGATCGGCTGTTACGAGGCGCTGAAGGAAGCCGGCCTGCACATCCCCCAGGATATTTCCGTGGTCGGCTATGACGACGAGGAGATCGCCCGCCACCTCTTCCCGCCGCTGACCACATCGATCCTGCCGCATCTCGCCATGGGCCAGTGGGCGATCGAGCAGCTCGAGACGCCTCCGACGCCCGGCCGCGGACGCTACCCCATCACCAAGCTGGAATGCCCGTTGGTGGAACGTGAAAGCGTTGCGACCGTGAATTCGCCCACATAACCGCCTTCGCCTGCCCCGCTATCCTTGCCGCGACAATTGCCTCGCGCCTTGGCAGCAATTGCGTCGAGGTTTAGCGTGGGCTGATATGGGAGGTCCCGATGGCGTCTAGCTTTACCGTTCACGCAGCGTCCGGTTATGAGCAGCTCATGGGGCGCTGGAGCCGAAAACTTGCGCCGCTGTTCATCGACTTCGCCGGCTTGTCCGCCGGCGAAAAGATCCTCGATGTCGGCTGCGGCACCGGCAGCCTGACCTTCGAGCTGGCGAAATCCGCCGGTCTCGCCGAAATCCAGGCCATCGACTTCTCAGCCGTCTTCGTCGAGGCGGCGAGAGAGCGCAATACCGATCCGCGCGTCACCATCCAGCAGGCCGACGCCACCGCGCTGCCTTTCGAGGACAACACATTCGACCGCGCGCTGGCCCTGCTCGTGCTGCACTTCGTGCCGCAGGCCGGCAAGGCGGTGGCC
>NZ_RZSC01000548.1:0-4136 GCF_003998155.1 Mesorhizobium sp. M1E.F.Ca.ET.063.01.1.1 | reverse complement strand
AGCATGCGCAACGCATAGGTGGCGCCTTCACCGTCGTCGCTGGCGGCGAAAGCGCGGTCGAGGCGGATGAGACCGGGAGACGGTTGGCGGGCAAAAGCACCGATCTGCATGGCCGCCCGCCGGCCGAGCGCCTCACGTTCGGCCGCGGCTTGCCTGGTTCGCGCGATTGCCGCCTCGAAACGCCGTTCGCCGTCATCTGATGCAAGGGATGCCCGCACGCGCGGCCGCTCGAAACGCTGGTCGACATTGGTCGGATCCTCGATCCAGCCGATGCCGCGGCGCTTGAGCATCTCGCGCAATACAGCGCGGCGCGTGCCGAGCAGCGGCCGGGCGATCCATGCCCGCCAATCGTAAAGCGTGGCGGGCGCCATGCCGGCGAGGCCGCGGCCCCCGTCGCGCGCGTCCTCGGCGCGAGTTCCCTCGTCGCGTGCCCCTTCGTCGCGAGCTTGCCGCATCAGCACCGTCTCCGCCTGATCGTCGGCGGTGTGGCCGGTCAGGATCAGGCGGGTGCCTTCCGCTTCGGCAGCCTCCGCCAGCAGCCGGTAGCGCGCCTCGCGCGCGGCGGCGGGCAGGCCCGTCGACGGCTTGCGGCCGGACCAGGTGAGCGTGCGATGCGCGATGCCGCGCTCGGCGCAGAGCTGGGCCACGGCTCGCGCTTCCGCCGCCGAGCCTGGTCTCAGGCCGTGATCGATCGTCACCGCAAGCAGCTTTGCCGCGGACTGGGTTCGGTCGAGATGGTCCTTGAGGAGAAAGAGAAGGGCGGTCGAGTCGCTGCCGCCGGATACGGCTGCAACGGCGCCGCTGGAAAAGTCGAAGTCTGAAAAAATTCGGTCCGAAAGGTCAGGCTCGGTATCGAGCATCAGTGCATGTCGCCCAAACTTGGTCCCGGTTCTGGGACAGCGACATGCAAGCTAGCACGACGCCAGCGCCTTTTCCTGCTTGATACGTTCCTTCAACGTGCCGGAAACATCCGGATAGCGCTTGCCGATCTCGTTGAAGGTGGCGCAGGCCACGTCGTTCTGCTTGAGGCCGACCAGCGACACGCCGAGCTTGAGCAGCATGTCGGGCGCCTTCTTGGCCTTCGGATACTCCTTGCTGGCGCCAAGGAACACCTCCGCCGCGTCGCGGTATTTCTGCTGGCCAAGCAGGGACTCGCCCAGCCAGTAATGCGCATCCGCCGCCTTCGCGTCCTTGGGGAAGCGCGAGATATGATCGCGGAAACCCTGTTCGGCGGTGGGATAGTCGCCCGACAGAATGAACTGGTAGGAGTTGCGGTAAAGCTCATCGGGATTGTTGGTCGAGGGCAATGAAGCCATCACCGTGCCGCCGGACTTGCTCTTGCCGCTGTTGTTGCCGGTTTCGGCGGCGGGCGCGTTCGCCGTGGCCGCCGGAGCCTGCGCCGGCGCGCCCGCCTGGGGATCGGTCTCGGCATTGACGACATTGCCGTTCTTGTCGACCGTGATGGTGCCGAAGGTCTTCGGCGGCGCGCCGGTGATCAGCTTACCCGGGTCGCCGGTCTGCGACTCGACGATGACGTCGCCGACGCTCTTGCCGCCGCCGTCCTGCGCTCCCGCATCGGCCGGAGCTTGCGTCGCCGGGGCCTGCGCGACGCCGGTATCGGTGCCGGCATCGCCGGCGCCCGCATCGCCGTTGCTTGCATTGTTCGTATCGCCGTTCGGGGGCGCGGCCTCGGACTTTTTCTGGCCGGTCGGCTTCGCACCTTGCGAGCCGCCCTCGAGCTGCTGGAAGCGGAATTCGTTGTCTTCCTGCTGCTTGCGCATCTGCTCCTGCATCTGCAGGATTTGGAAGTTGAGCTCCTCGATCTTGCCATTCATCTGGCGGAGCTGATCTTCCAGACCGGTCGCGCCGGCGCTGTCCTGCTGCGCCATCTGGGCCTGCTGCGACTTCGTCTTGTCGCCGAAGATGCCGAGCGTCGGCAGGTGGAAAGTGAACCCGCTGTCCGAGGACTGCCCGGTGCTGCCTGCCGGGGCGGCGACGCCTGGGATGCTTGATACGAGCAGCAGCGCAAGCGTGCCGCTCAGGACCGTTCTGAAATGCATTATGTCTCTCGCCGTGAAATCTGTTGGCCTGATGCGCCTTTCCAAATCGGAAGGGAGGAAGCGCCCTCGCGCTCATAGCAGGACGCGAGACTTCGGCCAAATTTTGTTTCAGCCCGTCGCATACGAAAAAGGCAGCCCTGAGGCCGCCTTTCATTTCGCCATGTTGTATTTTTGCCGTCCACAGCGCCGCGCGTCGTCAGACGCCCAAAGGACGCTGTGGCGCTTGTGATCCCTTCCGAACCGAAGGTCAGCGAAGCAAAAATCGATATCGATTTTCGGCGCGGAGCCGTCAGGAGCCGGCGCCGGAGAGCGTGGTGACGGCGCGGCGGTTCTGCGACCAGCACGAGATGTCGTCGCAGACCGCGACCGGGCGTTCCTTGCCGTAGGAGATCGTCTTCAGGCGGTTGGCCGCAACGCCCTTGGAGACCAGGAAATCGCGGGTGGCGGCGGCGCGGCGGGCGCCCAGCGCCAGATTGTATTCACGCGTGCCGCGCTCGTCGGCATGGCCCTCGATGACGATGGCATACTGCCTGTACTGGTTGAGCCACTGCGCCTGGCGCCCCAGCGTCGTCTGCGCGTCGGCGCGGATCGAGGAGGAGTCGGTATCGAAGAAGATGCGGTCGCCGATATTGACGGTGAAGTCCTGCGCGGAGCCCGGCGTGGCGGCGCCGGCGCCGTTGAGGCCGAGATCGGCCGCGCTGTTCGGCGTCTTCTTGGAGGCGCAACCCGTGATGGCAAGCGCTGCCACCAGCGCGATCATCGCCGGATTCCTGGTAAGTGCTGCGATACGGCTCATGCCGCCTCTCCTTCGCATTCGAGTGATTTCGTTGATCACCCAGTAACCACGTTTGGGTTAACCGGCATTCAAGAAACAGGGTTAATTTTTGGTTTCGGCCGCCGTCCTCGGCCTTCTTGCCCGGAACCACTGGGCGCGGACCGTAGGCGGAAATGCGGCCAAAACATGAAAAAAGGGGGAAATGAAGCGTTGAGGAATCCGCCTTTCCTCAGTTCTTCAATTCGTCAGTTCCCCAGTTCCTCTCCTCACTCCAGCAGCGGCGACCACGCTGGATCCGAGGCGAAGTTCGAGGTCGGGATCGGCTGCTCGTTGCGGCCGGTGAGATCGACCGTGACCAGCTTCGGCCCGCCGGCCGAGTCACGGAAGAACATCAGCACGCGGCCGTTCGGCGCCCAGGTCGGACCCTCCTGCTGGAAGCCGGAGGAAAGGATGCGCTCGCCGGAACCGTCGGTCTTCATGACGCCGATCTGGAACTCGCCGCCGGTCTGCTTGGTGAAGGCGATGAGATCGCCGCGCGGCGACCAGACCGGTGTCGAATAGACGCCGTCGCCGAAGGAGATGCGGGTCTGACCCGAGCCGTCGGCGCCCATCACATAGATCTGCGCGCGGCCGCCGCGGTCCGACGTGAACACCACCTTGCTGCCGTCGGGAGAATAGGACGGCGAGGTGTCGATGGAGGTAGAATTGGTCAGCCGGGTGGTCGAGCGGCTCCTCAAATCCATGGCGAAGATGTTGGAATTGCCGTCGTCGCGCAGCAGGCTCATGATCACCTTCTGGCCGTCGGGCGAGAAGCGCGGCGCAAACGTCATGCCCGGGAAGTTGCCGACCAGCTCGCGCTGTCCGGTCTCGATCTGCAGGAGATAGACCTTCGGCTGCCCGCTCTCATAAGACATATAGGTGATTTCCTGCCGGTTCGGCGAGAAGCGCGGCGTCAGCACGATCGAGCGGCCGTCCGACAGATAGCGCACATTGGCGCCGTCCTGGTCCATGATGGCGAGGCGCTTCTTGCGTGCGTTCTTGGCGCCGGATTCATCGACGAAGACGACGCGCGTATCGAAATAGCCCTTTTCGCCGGTCAGCCGCTCATAGATGGCGTCGGCGATGATATGGGCGACGCGCCTGGTGTTGGCGTCATTGGCGAAGAACTGTTCGCCGGCCATCTGCTGCCCCGCAAACGTGTCCCACAGACGGTACTGGGCGCGGATGCGGCCGTCGGCCTCCTTGCCGACGGCCGCATCCGCGCCCAGTACCGTCTGTGGGACACGTTTGCGGGGCAGCAG
>NZ_RZSC01000547.1:0-4151 GCF_003998155.1 Mesorhizobium sp. M1E.F.Ca.ET.063.01.1.1 | reverse complement strand
CGCTCGCGTACCCCGCCGGCATGCTGCAGATCGGCAACGCGACGGCCTGCGTCTTTTCACCCAACAACCTGCCGGACGACTACATCGGCAAGGCCTCGATCCCGCTGGTGCTGCGGCCGCCTGCCTTCCGCGCCAACGCCCGGGATATGGCTCAGCTCTACGATTATGTGCGCCAGGCCTCGCCGGACTACTGTGAAATCAAGGCGGCGACTGTCGTCATCTCCGGCGACCGCGACAAGGTGGTCTACGCCACCATCCATTCCGTCGGTCTCGAGCGCGATATTCCCGGCGCCGAACTGGTCTGGGTCCGTAATCTCGGCCACAAGCCCGACTGGACCGCGCCCGACCTTGTCGTCGGCGCCATCGAGAAGATCGCAGGCATGCCTGTCGACCTGCAAGCCATGGCAAGAATGGTGGAAGGCCGGATAGCCGGCGACACGCAGGGCGCCGGCAGATTTCCGGAACTCAGGGCTCCAGACGCCGAGCTGGCGCTGGGCTGAGCAGTTTCACCGCCGTGCTTGAAAGACCTCAATGCAGCGCTGCCCCTCATCGCCCTGCCGGGCACTTCTCCCCGGATAGTGACGGGGAGAAGAACGCTGTCATCGCCGATTTCGCCAATCGCCAACGTGGGAGCAATGGCGCTGACGCCAAAGCTTCTCCCTTCTCCCCGTCACTATACGGCGAGAAGGTGCCGGCAGGCGGATGAGGGGCGGCGCCGACCTTGAAAAGGTTTCAAACGGCGGTCACAGCAGACCAGCTCTTACGGCTAATGCGTCTCCGACCCCACATAGGCAATACGCAGCATGTTGGTCGAGCCGGGCGTCCTCAGCGGCACGCCGGCGGTGATGATGACGCGATCGCCCGGCTTGCCGAAGCCTTCGTCGAGGGCGATGCGGCAGGCCCGGTCGACCATGTCGTCGAGGTCGATGGCATCCTCCGAAACCACGCAATGCGTGCCCCATAGGAGCGACAGCCGCCGCGCCGTGTTGACGATCGGCGACAGCGCCACGATCGGCACCTGCGGACGCTCGCGCGCGGCGCGGAGCCCAGTGGTGCCGGAGGCGGTGTAGGTAATGATCGCCGACAATTTCAGCGTCTCGGCGATCTCGCGCGCGGCGAGCGAGATCGCGTCCGCGCCGGTCGCTTCCGGCTCCGAGCGCTGCGCGTTGATGATGCCGGCATAGGTCGGGTCGGTTTCGACCTTGGTGGCGATGCGGTTCATCATGGCGACCGCCTCGACCGGATAGGCGCCGGCCGCGGATTCGGCCGAAAGCATGATCGCGTCCGCGCCTTCGAACACGGCGATCGACACATCCGACACTTCGGCGCGGGTCGGCACCGGCGCGGTGATCATCGATTCCAGCATCTGGGTAGCGATCACCACCGGCTTGCCGGCGCGGCGCGCGGCGCGCGTGATCTGCTTCTGGATGCCGGGCACGGCTTCGAGCGGCATCTCGACGCCGAGATCGCCGCGCGCAACCATCAGCGCGTCGGACAGCTCGATGATCTCCGGCAGACGGGCGACCGCCTGCGGCTTCTCGATCTTGGCCATGATCAGCGCGCGGCCGCGCGCGATCTTGCGGGCTTCCGCCAGATCCTCCGGCCGCTGCACGAAGGACAGCGCCACCCAGTCGACGCTCGCCGCAAGCACCGCGTCGAGATCGGCGCGATCCTTCTCGGTCAGCGCGCCAACCGGCAGGTCGGTGTCGGGCAGGCTGACGCCCTTCTTGTCGGAAATGCCGGTGCCGGCGACGACCGTGCAGGTGATTGACTTGCCGTCGCTCTTCACCGCCTTGAGCTCCAGCTTGCCGTCGTCGATCAAAAGCCGGTGACCGGGCTCGACCGAGCTCAGGATTTCCGGATGCGGCAGGTAGACCCGGCTGGACGTGCCGGGTTCCGGATTGTCGTCGAGCGTGAAGGTCTGGCCGACGGTCAGCGCTTCCTTGCCGTTGGCGAACTTGCCGACCCTGAGCTTCGGTCCCTGCAGGTCGGCGAGAATGCCGATCGGTCGGCCGACGGCCGCCTCGACGGCGCGGATGCGGCCGACCAGCGTGCGCATCAGCTCGTGGTCCGTATGGCTCATATTGATGCGGAAGACATCGGCCCCAGCTTCGAACAGCTTTCGCAGCATCTCCTCGGACGAGGAAGCCGGACCGATGGTGGCGAGGATCTTGACCTTGCGGATACGTCTCATTGACTGTTTGTTCCCGGAGCAGGGGTCGCTGGCGCGCCTCCCGTTGCGGGCTCGTCGGTCAGCTGGACCATCCAGCTTGCCTGCTCGCCCGTGTCATATTCCTGAAATCCGGCGCGCTGGAAGCCCCGGGCGACGCAATCATTCACGCCGGCAATCTTGAACTCTTTTTCGGCGACGCACATGTTGATCGGGCCGTCCCAACGCCCGCCGCGCTCGGCGTCTTCTGCATAAAGATAGTAAAACCTTGATGACAGCGGTCCCTCGATCAGCGTCTTGCAGGTCGATCCTTCGATGTGCCACCAGCCCTCGGTGATCCAGCCGGCCTTGGCACGATAGCCGATGCCGACGCCGACCAGGTTTTGTGTCGCGTTGCAGACGCGGAAGTCGGCGCGGGCAGGCGAGGTCGTGCAAAGCGCGCTGAGACCCGCGCCAACGATCAGGAGCGGCAGGGCCAGGCGCTTGCGCAGCCTGCCGGCGAAAACCATTCCAAATCCCCTCACGAACCACATCGGCATCTCTCGAAGCCCCTTTTCAGCAAACTCCGGGCGCATGTCAACGCGCCGTTTTGTTCAATTCCAATCGATTTAGAGAGGCCCGGCGCGTGGTAAGTCGTCCCCATTCGGGATTTTTTGCAGAAACCGTGGCCAAACAACGGCATTGCGCCTCAGTCCTCTTCGTGGAATGACGATACCACCCTGCCCGGATGCCAGCGACCGACCCATTTTCAGCCGATGACCCGATCCACAGTTTTCGCGCCTTTCGATATCGTCGAGGGCGACCGCAAGAAAGGCATCGTGCTTCTGGCCGATCACGCCCGCCGCGACCTGCCGGAGGAGTATGGCAGCCTCGGCCTACCGGCTGCCGAGTTCGAGCGCCACATCGCCTATGACATCGGGGTCGAGACGGTGACGCGCGAGCTGGCGGGGGCGCTCGACGCGCCGGCGGTGCTTGCCGGCTTCTCGCGGCTGTTGATCGATCCCAACCGGGGCGAGGACGACCCGACGCTGATCCGTCAGCTCTATGACGGCACCATCGTGCCGGGCAACTATCCGATGGCCGCCGAGGAGCGGGAGCGGCGTCTCGACCGCTTCTACCGGCCCTATCACGACGCCGTCGGCGCCATGATCGCTTCCGTGGCGCACGCCTCGGGGAAAGCGCCGTTCATCTTCTCGGTGCATTCCTTCACCCCGCGCATGCAAGGCTTCATCCGGCCCTGGCATGTCGGCATCCTGTGGGACCTCGACGACCGCGTGGCGCGGCCGCTGATCGACATGCTGGCTGAGGACGAAAACCTCGTCGTCGGCGACAACGAACCCTATGACGGCGCCTTGCGCGGCGACACCATGTTCCGCCACGCCATCGTCAACGGCTACGCCCACGCGCTGATCGAAATCCGCCAGGACCTGATCGCCGACCGCGCCGGCGCTCTTGCCTGGGCCGAACGGCTGGCGCCGATCGTTGACGCCATCGACCGCCGTGCCGATATACACCAGGTGAAGATGTTCGGCTCGCGCACCGGGCCAGCATGAAGGCCGTCAGGCCGGGAACAGACAAATGACCGAACTCAGCGACGAGCAGAAACGCGATTTCGAGGCCGCAGCCTTCCGCCGGCTGGTCGATCACCTGCGCCAGCGCGGCGACGTCCAGAATATCGACCTGATGAACCTCGCCGGCTTCTGCCGCAATTGCCTGTCGAACTGGTATCGCGAGGCCGCCGAGGCCGATGGCGTTGCATTGTCGAAGGATGAATCGCGCGAGATCATCTACGGCATGCCTTATGCCGAATGGCAGGCGCTCAACCAGACCGAGGCGTCGGACGCCAAGAAGGCGGAGTTCGAGGCCAAGCGCCCCAAGGATCACTAGAGCAATTCCAGGAAAGGTGTGAAACGGTTTTCCGTCCGGAATTGCGTCAAAACAAAGAGATAGAGCGGGTCGCCGTTTCCGTGAAACGGTCAAC
>NZ_RZSC01000546.1:0-4160 GCF_003998155.1 Mesorhizobium sp. M1E.F.Ca.ET.063.01.1.1 | reverse complement strand
TGGAAAAGATAGCCGAGGTGCTAAAGACTTTTCAGTTTCGCCACATCAAAGGCTCCTCGCTGATTGTCAAGGAACCGATCGGCGTCGTCGGCCTGATCACGCCGTGGAACTGGCCGCTCAACCAGATCACCTGCAAGGTCGGCCCGGCTTTAGCCGCCGGCTGCACCATGGTGCTGAAACCGTCGGAGATCGCGCCGCTCGACGCCATCATCTTCGCCGAGATCATCGACGAGGCCGGGGTGCCGAAGGGCGTCTTCAACCTCGTCACTGGCGACGGCCCGACCGTCGGCCAGGCTCTGGCCAGCCATCCGGATGTCGACATGATGTCCTTCACCGGCTCGACCCGCGCTGGCATCCTGGTCGCCAAGGCCGCCGCCGATACGGTCAAGCGCGTGCATCAGGAACTCGGCGGCAAGTCGGCCAACATCCTGTTTCCCGATGTCGATCTGCAAAGAGCCGTCACCAAGGGCGTCGCCGGCTGCTTCGGCAACAGCGGCCAGTCCTGCAACGCGCCGACGCGGATGTTCGTGCCGCGCGAGCGTCACGACGAAGCGGCCGGCTACGCCAAGACGGCGGCGGAGAAATTCACTGTCGGTCCGGCCGATGCGCCGGGAACAAAGCTCGGCCCGGTGGTCAGCCAGCTCCAGTTCGACAAGATCCAAGGGTTGATCCAGAGCGGCATCGACGAAGGCGCAACCCTGGTCACCGGTGGCCCCGGCCGTCCGGCCGAGCTCAACCGCGGCTATTATGTCCGCCCGACAGTTTTCGCCAACGTCACGCACGACATGCGCATCGCGAAGGAAGAGATCTTCGGACCGGTGCTGTCGATCATGCCTTACGACACGGTCGAGCAGGCGATCGAGCAGGCCAACGACACCGTCTTCGGTCTTGCCTCCTACATCCAGGCCAAGGACATCGAGAAGGCGCGCCAGGCCGCTGCCCGCATGCGCTCCGGCATTGTCTACATCAACTACCCGACCTGGGACGCCGGCCTGCCCTTCGGCGGCTACAAGCAGTCCGGCAACGGCCGCGAATATGCCGAATACGGGCTCGAGGATTTCCTGGAGATCAAGGGTATCGCGGGGTATCAGGCTGCGGAGTAGGATTCGCATTATTCGCAATAGCGGTAGGCGTCTCTACTGGCGAATGCGAGGGCGCGGACTTGGCCGCGGCCTTGCTGTTTGAAACCATTGTGAGTGCCTCACAATATCAAGCCATCGGCAGTGAGGAAGACACTGCCTGAACACCAGTTCTTGGTGGCTGGTGCGTTCCAATTCTCTGTGCCAAATCTTATGGAGCGGAGGGATTGGATTGAACCACCGACACACTACTCGGAACGCAGTTGTTCCACCACAGAGCTACCTTCGCTCGCGGCGAGGATGGTCAATTCAAATGGGACGACAGGCGCTGGCCAGCGTCATCGTCCTGATTGCGCTTGGCACTCAAGCCTTGGCTGGGGATAGCGAAGATTGCGGCGGCGCATCTGCGGGCTCACTGCGGATCGCCGCCTGTACGCGGATCATCGAGGACGGTACACAAAGCCCAGGCAGTCGCACTACCGCTTATCGCAATCGGGCTAACACCTGGATGGACAGTGGCGATAATGACCGGGCCATGGCGGACTATGACAACGCCATTGCCCTCGATCCGAACGACGCCGACGCCTATAACGACCGCGGACTGATATGGCTCGACAAAGGCGAGAACAACAGCGCCATCAATGACTTCGATCGCGCCATCGAGCTTGATCCGGGAAAAGCGTCAGCCTACTACAACAGAGGCCTCGCTTGGGCTCACAAGAGCGACAACGCCCGCGCCATTGTCGACTACAGCCGCGCCATCGAGCTCAATCCGACATATATGCAGGCCTATAACAACCGCGGTTTCGTCCTCAACCGGAGGGGCCAGTTCGACCGCGCCATCGCGGATTTCGATAAGGCGATCAGCCTCGATCCCAAACATCCGTTCGCTTACAACAATAGGGCCATTTCCTGGGGCGCGAAGGGTGATGCAGAACGCGCTATGGCCGACTACAGCCAAGCGATCACGCTCAATCCAACCTATGTCAACCCATATGGAAGCAGGGGAATCTACTACTTCTACGATGGCGACGTGGCCAAGGCGCAAGCCGATTTCGCTGCGGCGGCGGAACTCGCGCCACACAATGCCTATTTCGCGATCTGGGCGGATCTGGCTGAGCGGCATGGCGGCGGCATCGGCCATTTACGGCAGGCGACCAACAAGCTGGACATGACAAGCTGGCCGGCACCACTGGTTCGTATGTTCTTGGGCGAGCAGACGCCCGAAGCAGTATTGGCCTCGGCAGATGACTCCCCGCCGGGCACGAAACGCGGAAATTTGTGCGACGCAAATCTCTATATCGCGGAGTTCCACTGGCTCAAGGGGCGCACCGACAAAGCCTTGCCATACTACCAGCGTGCCGCGAATGACTGCCCGCACGATTTCATCGAATACGTCGCGGCAGGCAAGCGCCTTCACGCTTTGGGCGTTTCGCCATAAGCTTCTGCTGCACCGCGCCGCGCCTCACCTCCCGAAAGTGGTCAGCCAGCGACCAGTCGGCTCGTCCCCGCCTTTACTCGTGCCTTGCTTCGATGATCCCGACCATTGCCCGCGTAAACTCGACCATGCTGTTGGCCGTGATGGCCGCGTTGTCGGGCGACTGGCCGATATGCTCGGCCGCTCCGCAGCAGGAGCGGCGGATGCTGTCGTAATGCGTGACTCTCTCATCGTCCGGCAGGTCTGCCAACTTCAAGGCCCGGCGGTGAAGCATGCGCAATAGCTGCGCCAGCGCTGTTTCGACACTCATGCGTTTTGCTCCGCATCGGTCGAACGTTTCGGCACATAAGTGCCGGATCGTCGATCAGGGGGCGGTTCTCGTCCCCGGTACGGAAAGGCTGCGCCATAGCCGTTAATATATCGTTGATTGCTAATATGTCTGGCGAATCCTCCAGCCAGGCTCGCCGGTGCCGTTGGGAGGTGGAAGCAAACCAAAGCAGAGCGCGTGCAACCAGCTCGACGGCGACTTATTGAGCGCCATGAATAGTGTCGCCGACATTTCAAAATCTAACGATTGGCAAAATGCACCAGTAAGAATGCTTGGTAAGAGTTGATTCAACCCTTGCTGGTAGCGTAAACAGGTGGCGGCTCCGACTAGGGGTAGGGTGCCTGGGCGCCGGAGCCGCCTGCGCGGCCAATGGGCAGTGGACCCGCGCTGTCCCAGAATAGGACAGCGCGGTCTACGATTCGTTAATCTGTCGATCGAAACCCCGTGGCGGCAAAGCCGGCGGATGCGGCATTCGCCGCCATCGGGATCGGCTGCAACCTTTCGCAGCACATCCACAGCGTCGGCGGGCGAAGATGCCCGGCAGCTCACCCTGTCGCGCTATCGGCAATCCACTCGGCCAGGCTCTTCGCAAAACTGCGCGGCACGACAAGGTCGCAGGCGGTCTCGGCTGTGCGGAGCAGAAGCACCGGCACGTGATGCAAGGCCGTGTGCCACGCGCGACCGGGAGCCGAAGCCGGCGACGACCAGTCGACGGCGACGCATCTGGAGAGAATTTCCGGAAGACGCGGCCCCTGCATCCTGAGACACACCCGGCCTTCGCCGAGCAAAAACGAACAGCCAAGTTCGGGATCGATGGTCAGGAACGGCGATTTTGCGCCGGCCTCCGAAATCAACCAGAAGCGGCGCGGGGCAACCCGGACGATCAGGACATCCGCATGGCGTACAGTCTCGCCGACCGTCGCGGGCAGGGGCGCGCCCAATGCCTGCGAGGCGCTTGCCTCAAATCGTGCCAGCGTCCCATCCCAGCCTTCGATCTGAACGATCGGGCAATCGGCCGCCGACAGGTTGAAGTCCTTCAACAGGTTGAAATCCTGCAACGACAGAGGTTCAACCATGCAGTCGCTCTCCCTTGGGATCGAGGAACACGGGCGACCCGATGCGGGCGCGAACGGTCTCGGCCCGCATCGGATAGGCGGCGACGATCTCGCTTCCCTCCGTCGCGGCATCGCCGGCGAGCAGCGCCAGCCCGACATAGCGGCCGAGCTCCGGACTGAAGGTGACGGAGGTGACCCGGCCGCGCCCATGGCCGGCGACGGCATCGCCTGGCAGGAACAATATCGCCCCGCCACGCAGC
>NZ_RZSC01000545.1:0-4169 GCF_003998155.1 Mesorhizobium sp. M1E.F.Ca.ET.063.01.1.1 | reverse complement strand
CAACCGGGGCAGGCAAAAAGGGTGCCGGCCGTTCTCGGTCGGCACCCGAGAACATTCGATAGATCACCGAAGACAGGCTGACCGCCGATGCTGCGCTCGATCCTCAACAGGCTTCTCGGCATGATCGTCGTGATGGCGCTGGTCGTCACCATCGTCTTTATCATCGTGCGGGTGACGCCCGGCGATCCGGCCGCCGTGATGCTCGGCCCGGATGCTTCCGCCGCCGATATCGCCGCGCTGCGCTCCAGGCTCGGCCTCGATGGCTCGATCCCGGAGCAATTCGGGCGTTACGTCCTCGGTCTCGTCCAGGGCGATTTCGGCCAGTCGATCTTCCTCAACGAGCCGGTCACGACGGCGCTCGCCCAGCGCGCCGAGCCGACCTTCTTCCTCACGGTGTTCTCGCTGCTGATCGCAACGCTGATCGCCTTGCCTGTCGGCATCCTGGCCGCCTACAAGCGCGGCTCGATCTTCGACCAGGCGACGACGGCCGTCGCCATGTTCGCGGCCAGCGTGCCGAGCTTCTGGCTGGGCCTATTGTTCATCCAGTTCTTCGCCGTCAGGCTCGGCTGGTTCGACACGTCCGGCTATGGCGGGCCGGGCGCATCCTTCGCCGTCAGGCTGAACCATCTCGCGCTGCCGGCGCTGGCGCTCGGCCTCGTCAGCTCGGCGCTGATCACGCGCTTCACCCGCGCCTCGATGCTCGACGTGCTCAACGACGACTATGTGCGCACCGCGCGTTCGAAAGGCATGAGCGAATGGCGCGTGGTGCTGAAGCACGCCTTCAGGAACGCGCTGATCCCGATCATCACGGTCATCGGGCTTACCGCCGCGCTGCTGATCTCAGGGGCCGTGGTCACCGAAACGGTGTTCGGCCTGCCGGGTGTCGGCAGCCTGGTCGTGTCGGCGGTGCTGCGGCGCGACTATCCGGTCATCCAGAGCGCGCTGCTGGTCATTGCCGGCCTCTACGTGCTGGTCAATTTCGCAATCGACATGCTCTACCTCGTCGTCGACCCAAGGGTTCGCTACTGATGGCCGCGATCTCCGTCCCGCTCCATTCCGAACCCAACATCCTGTCGCGGCTGATAGGCCGACCGACATCGGCCGTCGGCCTGACCGTGCTGGTCATCATCGTGCTCGCCGCAATCCTGGCGCCCGTCATCGCGCCCTATGCGCCGTCGAAACTCTCGATCGCCAGCCGGCTGCATCCGCCAAGCCTCGATCATCTGTTCGGTACCGACGATCTCGGCCGCGACGTGTTCACGCGCATGCTCTATGCCGCGCGTACCTCGCTCAGCGTCGGCTTCGCCGTGGTCATCCTCTCATCGATCATCGGCACGATTCTCGGGCTGACGGCGGGCTACTTCAAACGCCTCGACACACCGGTGTCGCGGCTGATCGATGCCATGATGGCGTTCCCGGATATCCTGCTGGCGATTGCATTGGTCGCCGCACTCGGCGCGACCGCGACCAATGTCGTGGTGGCGCTCGGCGTGGTCTATGCGCCCAGGATCGCCCGGGTCGTGCGGGCCTCGACGCTGGTCATCCGCGAACTGCCTTATGTGGAGGCGGCGCGGGCGCTTGGCGTGCCGACGCCGATCATCCTGATCCGCCACGTGCTGCGCAACGTCACCTCGCCGCTCCTGGTGCAGGGCACCTTCATCTTCGCCAACGCCATCCTGGCGGAGGCCGGCCTGTCCTTCCTCGGCGTCGGCATTTCGCCCGACATTCCAACCTGGGGCACGATGATCGCCACCGGCCGCCAATACATGGACCAGGCACCCTGGGTGATGATGTTTCCCGGTGCGGCAATCGTCGTGACGGTGCTGTCGCTGCAGCTCCTCGGCGACGGGCTGCGCGATCTTCTCGATCCACGTCTCGCCAAGGATATCTGATGTTTGCCAATCGCTTCCCCAAGGCCGAGCGACCGCTGCTGATCAGGAGCGCCAGACCTGTCGGGTTCGGCGACGGCGTCGGTCAGCCGATCGATGTCATGATCGACGAGCAGGGCCGTATCGCCGAGACCTCATCGGCAATCGCCGCCGGTGATCGCATCGAGGTCGTCGACGCCAAGGGCGCGTTCCTGTCGCCGGGCTGGACTGACCTGCATGTCCATGTCTGGTATGGCGGCACCGACATTTCGCTGCGCCCCGGGCAATGCGGCGCGACGCGCGGCGTCACCACGATGGTCGACGCCGGCTCCGCCGGCGAGGCGAATTTCCACGGCTTTCGCGAGTTCATCATCGAGCCGGCAAGAGAGAACGTCTACGCCTTCCTGAACATCGGCTCGATCGGTCTTGTCGCCTGCAACCGCGTCAGCGAGCTGATCGACATGCGCTCGATCGATTTCGACCGGACCATCGCCACGGTCGAGGCCAACCGCGATGTCATCGTCGGGCTGAAAGTCCGCGCCAGCCATGTCATCACCGGGGCCTGGGACCTGACGCCGGTGCGGCTCGCCAAGAAGCTCGGCCGCATCCTGAAACTGCCGATCATGGTGCATGTTGGCGAGCCGCCGCCGCTCTACGACGACGTGCTCGGCCTCTTGAGCGAGGGGGACATCGTCACCCACTGCTTCAACGGCAAGGCCGGCGGCTCGATCATCGAGGACGACGACCTCTACCGGCTTGCCGAGCAGGCGGCGGCGCGCGGTATCGTGCTCGACGTCGGCCACGGCGGCGCGTCCTTCTCCTTCGACGTCGCCAAGGCCGCGCTTGAACGCGGCCTGCCGCCGGCGACGATCTCGACCGATCTCCACAATCGATCGCTCGACGGCTCGGTCTGGGACATGGCCACGACCATGTCCAAGCTGTTGTCGCTCGGCATGAAATTCGAGGACGTGGTGGCGGCCTCGACCACGACGCCACGCCGCGCCATCCGCCTGCCGACCGAAAGGCTGCTGGAGAAAGGCAAGCCGGCGGAGTTCACGCTGTTCGACGTCGTCGACGCCGATCTCACGGTGCGCGATTCACAAGGCGCGTCGAGCACATTGCATCGGCTGTTCGAGCCGCGCCATGCCATCCTCGGCGCTGAGGCCGTGGCCGCGCATCGCCACGTGCCGGCGGAAGGCGAGGGCAGTTCGCACGCCTGTCCGCATTGCGGGTGGAAGTCATGAGCGGGCCTTTAGCCAGCGACGTCATCCTTTCGGTCCGCGATCTCAAGACCTGGTTCGTGACGCGCCGGGTGACGGCGAAGGCGGTCGATGGCGTGACCTTCGATCTCAAGCGGGGCAGGACGCTCGCGGTGGTCGGCGAATCCGGCTCCGGCAAGTCCGTTACCAGCCTCTCCATCATGGGGCTTTTGTCGCGGCCTGGAGCGATCGCCGGCGGCAGCATCCTGTTTCGCGACCGGCAGGAGCGCGTCCACGATCTCGCCGGCTTCAGCCAGCGGCAGTTCCGCAAACTGCGCGGCAGCGAAATCGCGATGATCTTCCAGGAACCGATGACCAGCCTCAATCCGCTGTTCACGGTCGGCGACCAGATCGGCGAAATGATCGCGCTGCATGAGCCCGTCGATCGCCGTGAGGCGCGCAGGCGCGCTTTAGCCATGCTGAAGCATGTCGAGATCCCGGATGCGGAATCGCGCTTGGACGACTATCCGCACCAGATGTCGGGGGGCATGCGGCAGCGGGTGATGATCGCCATGGCGCTGTCCTGCAGCCCGTCGCTCTTGATCGCCGATGAGCCGACGACGGCGCTCGACGTCACCATCCAGGCGCAGATCCTCGATCTGTTGCGCCGGCTTCAGGCCGAGATGGGCATGTCGATCCTGTTCATCACCCACAATCTCGGCGTCGTGGCCGAAATCGCCCATGATGTCGTCGTCATGTATGGCGGCCGCGTCGTCGAGCAGGCGCCAGTCAATGATCTCTTCGCGCATCAGCGTCACCCCTACACCAGGGGCCTGCTCGCCTGCACGCCGAACGCCGCCCGCGACATCGACGCCGCCGGGCAGCGCCGCGCGCTGCATTCGATCCCGGGCAGCGTGCCGCCGATCACCAACCTGCCGCCTGGCTGCGCCTTCGAGCCGCGTTGCGATTTCGCCATCACGCCTTGCAGGGCCGCGCCGCCGCCGTTGGTGCCGGCCGGCCCGCATGGCGCGTCCCGCTGCATCCGGAGCGCCGAGCTATGAGCACCGCATCCGTCATATCAGAAGAGGTGCGGCCGCTGCTC
>NZ_RZSC01000544.1:0-4173 GCF_003998155.1 Mesorhizobium sp. M1E.F.Ca.ET.063.01.1.1 | reverse complement strand
ATGGCGCGCAGCGCCGTCAGCGTGATGTTTGCCGAATCGAGGTTCGGGAACACCAGCAGATTGGCTTCACCCTTCAGCCGCGAATGCGGATAGACGCGCTGGCGCAGATGTTCCGACAGCGCTGTATCGGCATGCATCTCGCCGTCGCATTGCAGGTCGGGCGCGATGCGCGCCAGGATCGCCGCGGCCTCCCGCATTTTGAGCGCGGTCGGCGCGTCGCGCGAACCGAAATCCGAGAACGAGAGCAGGGCGGCCTTGGGTTCCATGCCGAAACGCCTGATCTCCTCGGCCGCCAGGACGGTCATCTCGGCGATCTCCTCGGCCGTCGGATCGATGGTGACATAGGTGTCGGTCAGGAAAATGATGCCGCGCTGCGAAATCAGCATCGAGAGCGTCGACAGGTCGTGGTCCTTGACGCCGGGGCGCGGCCCGATGATCAGCGCGACATTGCGCAGATGCCGCTCGAAGCGGCCTTCGAGCCCGCAGACCATCGCATCCGCATCGCCACGCTTCAGCGCGAGCGCCGCGATCACCGTATTGTTGGTGCGCACCATGGTGCGGGCGGCTTCCGTCGTAATGCCGCGTCGGCCGGCGAGTTCTATCAGCAGATCGACATAGTGGCGGTAACGCGGATCGTCTTCCGGGTTGATCAGGCCGAAATCGACGCCCGGCCGGATGCGCAGCCCGTAGCGCTTCAGTCGAACCTCCACGACATGCGGGCGGCCGATCAGGATAGGCTCGGCGATACCTTCCTCCAGCACCACCTGCGCGGCGCGCAGCACGCGCTCGTCTTCGCCGTCGGCATAGATGACGCGCTTGGCGCTGGAGGCTTTGGCCGAAGAAAAGACCGGCTTCATCACCAGGCCGGAGCGGAAGACGAAGCGGTTGAGCTTGTCGATATAGGCCGCGAAGTCTGCGATCGGCCGTGTCGCCACCCCGGTATCGCAGGCGGCTTTCGCGACCGCCGGCGCGATGCGCAGGATGAGGCGCGGGTCGAAGGGCGAGGGGATCAGGAAATCCGGGCCGAACACCGGCGTCTCGCCGGAATAGGCGCGCGCCGCGACGTCCGAGGGCTCTTCGCGGGCGAGGGCGGCGATTGCCCGCACGGCGGCCATCTTCATCTCCTCGTTGATGGCGCTGGCGCCACAGTCCAGCGCGCCGCGGAAGATGTAAGGAAAGCAGAGCACGTTGTTGACTTGATTGGGAAAATCGGAACGCCCGGTGCAGATCATCGCGTCCGGCCGCGCCGCCCTCGCCACTTCCGGCATGATCTCCGGCGTCGGGTTGGCGAGCGCCAGGATCAGCGGCTTCGGCGCCATGTGCTGCAGGAGTTCAGGCTTCAGCACGCCGGCAGCGGAGAGGCCGAGGAAGACATCGGCGCCGGGGATGACGTCGGCCAGCGTGCGCGCCTGCGTATCCTTCACATAGGGGTCTTTCCAGCGGTCCATCTCCTCGGCGCGGCCCTTCCAGGCGACGCCGAAGCGGTCGGTGACCCAGATGTTTTCGACCTTGGCGCCGAGCGAGACCAGGAGGTTGAGGCAAGCGAGCGCCGCGGCACCGGCACCGGAGGTGACGATCTTGATGTCGGCAATCGTCTTGCCGGCGAATTCGAGCCCGTTGAGCACCGCCGCCGCGACAATGATCGCCGTGCCATGCTGGTCGTCATGGAAGACCGGAATCCCCATGCGGGCCTTCAGCCGCTCCTCGACCTCGAAACATTCGGGAGCCTTGATGTCTTCGAGATTGATGCCGCCGAAGGACGGCTCGAGCGCGGCCACCGTCTCGACCATGCGCTCGATTTCAGGCGCGTCGATCTCGATGTCGAAGACGTCGATGCCGGCGAACTTCTTGAACAACACCGCCTTGCCTTCCATGACCGGCTTGGAGGCGAGCGGGCCGATATTACCGAGGCCGAGCACCGCCGAGCCGTTGGAGACGACGCCGACGAGATTGGCGCGCGCCGTGTAGTCGGCGGCGGTCGCCGGGTCGTCGCGGATCTCGAGGCAGGGCGCGGCGACGCCAGGCGAATAGGCAAGCGCGAGATCGCGCTGGTTGCCGAGCGGCTTCGTCGCCTGGATTTCGAGCTTTCCGGGCGTGGGGTACTTGTGGAAGAAGAGCGCGGCCTCGTCGAGGTCCGACCTGGCCGTTTTCTTGCTCTCGCCGTCCATCGCGGCCCCTCCTGTGCTTCCTGCTTTCGAGCCTTTTAGAGCAATTCCAGGAAAAGTGTGAAACGGTTTTCCGTCCGGAATTGCGTCAGGCAGATACATGCGGCGACGATTCTTCGCGGCGCCAAATCACGGTATCGGCGTTCTCATTGCTTAAGCTAAAATAATCGAGTTATTTCAGTCTGTTGTAACAAGACTCTCGAGTTCTATCGGCGGCCGCGAGCTGACTCAGTCAGAACGCGCTGACGTAGAGGCCTCCGTCGACCGGGATGTTCTGGCCAGTGAGGTAGCCGGCATGGACCGAGCACAAGAAGGCGCAGATCTGGCCGAATTCCTCCGGCGTGCCGAGGCGCTTGGCCGGCACATCGGCGCTGATGCGGGCCTTGCGCGCCGCCGCCGCGGCCGGGTCTTCCGGCGTGCCTGCCTCATCCGGGCCGCGCAGCCGGTCGGTGTCGTGCTTGCCGGGCAGGAGGCTGTTGATGGTCACGTTGCGGTCGATCACCGTGCGCGCCACGCCGGCAAGGAAAGAGGTCAGGCCGGCGCGGGCGCCCGACGACAGGTCGAGACCAGGGATCGGCACATAGACCGACAGCGAGGTGATGTTGACGATGCGGCCGAAGCCGCGCTTTGCCATGCCGTCTATGACCGCCTGGATCAGCTCGATCGGCGTCACCATGTTCTGCGTCACGCCTTCGAGGATCTTGCCGCGGTCGAGCTCGCGGAAATCGCGCCGCGGCGGGCCGCCATTGTTGTTGACCAGGATGTCGGGGTCGGGGCAGGCGGCGAGGATCGCCCCCTGCACGTCGGGCTTCGAGACGTCGCCGGCGATCTCGATCACCTTGACGTCGTATTTCTCGCGGATCTCCGCGGCAGTTTTCGCCAAAAGCTCGGCGTTGCGGCCATTGACGACGAGGTCGACGCCGGCTTCGGCGAGCGCAATCGCGCAGCCGCGCCCCAGTCCCTTGCTCGAGGCGCAGACGATGGCCTTCTTTCCGCGAATACCGAGATCCATGGTGATTTCTCCTTTTTCGAGGGCGGCAAGCTAGCGCCTGGGCTGGACCAACCGCAACCGTCATACGGTTGTTGCATGAATCGAGGCATAGGCACGCGAAAGAAAGGTGGAAATCGCGATGTCCGGTCCAGAACCCCGCACTTTCCGAACCATGTTCATTTCCGACGTGCATCTCGGGTCGAAGGCGGCCAAGGCCGATTTCCTGATCGATTTCCTGCGCTACCACGATGCCGATACCATCTATCTGGTCGGCGACATCGTCGACGGCTGGCGCCTGCGGCGTAGCTGGCATTGGCCGCAGAGCCACAACGACGTCGTGCAGAAATTGCTGCGCAAAGCGCGCAAGGGCGCCTCGATCACCTACATCGCCGGCAACCACGACGAATTCGCCCGCCAGTTCCAGGGCGTGCATTTCGGCGGCATCGTCGTTGCCGACCGCGCGGTCCACGAGACGGCCGACGGCAGGCGGCTGCTCGTCATCCATGGCGACCAGTTCGACACGGTGGTGCACAACCAGCGCTGGCTCGCCTATCTCGGCGACTATGCCTATGACGCGGCGATGCTGGTCAATCGCGTCGTGACCAAGCTGCGCCACCTGCTCGGGCTGCCTTACTGGTCGTTCTCGTCCTGGGCCAAGGTCAAGGTCAAGAAGGCGGTGAACTTCATCGGCTCGTTCCAGACCGTCCTCTCCGAGGAAGCGCGGCGCTCGCATGTCGACGGCGTGATCTGCGGCCACATCCACCATGCCGCGATCGAGGACTATGGCGACGTGCGGTACATCAACACCGGCGACTGGGTGGAAAGCTGCACGGCGGTGGTCGAGCATTTCGACGGCCGCATGGAGATCCTGACCTGGGCGCATGTTCTGCCCGAATCCTCGGCCGGCAAGGATGTGCTGGTGCCCGTCGATATCGCCGGCCTCAAGGGCAGGGCGGCCAAGGCCGCCTGAGCACCTCCTGATCTCAAGCGGCAACCGCGCGGCGGTCGCGGCCGTAT
>NZ_RZSC01000543.1:0-4174 GCF_003998155.1 Mesorhizobium sp. M1E.F.Ca.ET.063.01.1.1 | reverse complement strand
GGCTTTATGGAAGACGTTGATGTCGTGATCATTGGCGCCGGTTCCGCGGACCTTGCGACGAAATAGGATCGGAACGCCGGGCGCCGCACGGCGTTTGCACGAGGCCCGCCCTTGTCCCCATGGGTTGATAGCAGATGAAGCTGTTCGACTGCCCGCATTGCGGCCACCGCCTTTATTTCGAGAACGCCCAATGCCTGAACTGTTCCAGCCTCGTGCTTTATGACCCCGCGCGGGCGCATTTCGTGCTTTCCGACGAGGCCGTTCCATGCGGCAATGCCGACGAATGCGCCTGCAACTGGCAGGCCGAGCCGGACCACGGCTTCTGCCGCGCCTGCGCACTGAACCAGACGATCCCGGACCTGTCGGTGGACGGCAACCGCCAGCGCTGGATCCGCGTCGAGGCGGCGAAGAAACGCGCCGTCTATTCGCTGCTCGCCTTCGGGCTGCCGGTCACGCCCAAGACCGGCCTCGAGGACGAAGCCGGGCTCGCCTTCGATTTCCTTGCCGATCCGATCGGCGGCGGGCCGGGCGGCGAACGCATCCTCACCGGCCACGACAACGGCCTGATCACTCTCAATGTCGCCGAAGCCGATTCCGCCGAGCGGGAACGCAGGCGCGTCGAGATGGGGGAGAATTACCGCACCTTGCTCGGCCATTTCCGCCACGAGCTCGGCCATTATTACTGGGACCGGCTGATCCGCGACGATCCCGGGCGGCTCTCGGCCTTCCGCGCCCTCTTCGGCGACGAGCAGGCCGACTACGAGCAGGCGCTGAAGGCCTACTACGCCAACGGCTCGCCGGCAGACTGGGAGCAGCGGCACATCTCGGCCTACGCGACGTCCCATCCATGGGAGGACTGGGCGGAAACCTGGGCCCATTATCTGCATATCACCGACACGCTGGAGATGGTGCATGCGCTGAATTTCCCGCTCGGCCGGCTGGAGACGGTGGAGGCCGGCGCCCTGCCCCACGGTGACACGGGTGGAAAGCTTCAGGCGGCTCCGGCCGAGCCAACCCCACCGCCCGAGCCCTTCGAGAAGGTACTGGCCCGCTGGCTGGTGCTGTCGGAGGCCTCCAATTCGATCAACCGCTGCATGGGGCTGCCCGATCTCTATCCTTTCGTCATTTCGGACGTGACTGCGCAAAAACTGGCCTTCGTCCATGCGCTTTTGACCGGGCTGCCGAAAGAAGGTGGAACAATTCGTGAGCCGGCGACGGCATTTTAGCCGGAACGCATGAGGCCTGGTTTCGTTTTCGAGCCCGAGGGAGCGTTGAAAACGGAGAGAAACCATGAAACTCGTATTGTTTCCGGCGCTTGCCGGCGCGCTGCTCGCCATGTCGGGCGCGGCCCTTGCCGACACGCCGGTCTCGGCCGTGGCCGATTTGAATGTCCGCGCCGGCCCGGGCCCGCAATATCCTGTGATCGGCGTGCTCGCGGCCGGCCAGTCGGCAACGCTCACCGGCTGCATCGCGAACAGCAAATGGTGCACCATCGCCGAAGCTGGCGGCAATGGCTGGGTCTATTCCGACTATGTGACGGGTGATTTCGGCGGCAGCCGCGTGGTGCTCACGCGCCGGCCGGCCGATGCCGGCATCGCCGTGGTGTCACCGCCGGCCGACGACGTCTATTCGCAGGACGACTATACCGGCGGCATCGTTTCGGGCGATGCGGATGCGATCGAGCCGATCGCCAGGCCGCCGGCCGAGGTGGGCACCTACGTCGCCACGCATCGGGTCGACCCGGTCTATCTCGAAGGCGAAGTGGTGACGGGCGCCACGCTGCCCGACACGGTCGAGTTGCGCGAGATCCCCGACTACAACTACCGCTACGTCTATGTGAACAACCAGCCGGCGCTGGTCGATCCGGGCACGCGACGCATCGTCTATGTGATGCGCTGATCAGGTGGATTGTGGTGGAAAGCGGCCGCCTGATGAGCGGCCGTTTTTTTAGCGACTCGGAACGGTAACCCTTTCCACTATCCGCAAGGACGATTGCGCCGAAAACGCCAATCCCCTAGATCATGCGACCGGAAGGGTTGGGGCAGGGGACCCGCGTGACCGTCGACAATGCCGCCTTCGAGCGCTACCGCCGCTCGCCGAACCAAAAAACCACTCCGCTCCGGCTTCTGCTGGGAACGGCGATCGTGGTTTTCTTCTGGCTCGCCATGACGTTCGTCGTGCTCGTCGCCGGCACCTACGCCTTCCTCGTTCTGCGTCTTCCCGGTCCGTCGACCGGACAGCCGATCCAGGATTTCCTCGCTTCGCCCATCGGCATTCTTACCGCGCTGGGGTCGTTTGCCGGCATCTGGATCGGTCTCTGGGTGGCGATGCGATTCGTGCATGGCGAGCCGCTCTCGGCGCTGATCGGCGCCAGCCGCCGCATCTCGCGCGGCGGTTTCCTCAAAGGCCTGGTCGCGGTCCTGATCACCTCGCTGTTCTCGGAGGTCCTGCTCTATTGGCTGCAGCCGGAGATCGCGCGCGGATCGATCGCGTTCTCGTCCTGGCTGCTCTTCCTCGTCCCGATCGTGCTGCTTACCTTTCTGCAGACGTCCTCGGAGGAGGCGCTGTTCCGCGGCTATCTGCTGCGCGGCCTCGCCAGCAGATTCGCCAGCCCGCTGATTTGGGCGGCGCTGCCGGGGCTTCTGTTCACCGCGCTGCATTGGAGCTCCGCCTCGACGCTCGCCATCAATGCCTGCGTGCTGGTTTCGATCGCCACCTTCGCGCTGCTTTTGACCCTTTTGGTCTATGTGACCGGCAATCTCAGCGCTGCCTTCGGCGCCCATCTCGGCAACAACCTAACCGGCTTCCTGCTGATCTCGCACCAGGAGAGCTACAACTCCTTCGCCCTGTTCAACGCCAAGCCGCTCGAGGGCCCGGGCTGGACGAATTCGGACGCCGTTCTCATCGCCGCGATCGGCATCGCAAGCACCTTGCTGACGATGCTCCTGTTTCTGCATCGCCGCTCGCCACTGAAGATCGGGCCGGACGGACCAGACAGGATCACGGTCGATCAAAAAGCCGATGGGCTCACCTGATGCGCATCACGCTGGTGGCGGAACAGGCCATTCCCTGCAAAGGCTATGGCGGCACCGAGCGGCAGGTCGACTGGCTGGCCAAAGAACTTTCTCGCCTCGGCCACCGGGTCGTCCTGATCGCCGGTCGCGGCTCGAGCCATCCGCTTTGCGAGGTGCGGCATGCGTCCTCGGCGGCCGAATGCCGCGCCGCGATCCCTGCCGATACCGACATCGTGCACTTCAATGGCTGGTACATCGATACGTCGCGTCCGGCGCTCTACACGATGCACGGCTTTGCCCCGGGATTCCCGCGGCGGGAGCAGAACTGGAGCTTCGTCAGCGCCAACCATGCGCGCAACCACGGGCGGGAAACCTTCGTCTACAACGGCTTTCCGATCGATGCCTATCGGCTGTCCGCCGCCAAGACGAACCGGCTGCTGTTTCTGGCCGGCATCGCCCGCGCCGCCAAGAACCTCAACCGGGCCGTCGATCTCGCCAGGGCTTTCGATTTCCAGCTCGACATCGCCGGCGGCCCGCGCTGGCAGCTCCTGCTGCGCTCGAAGGTTCGCCGCCAGGGCGTCTTCTTCAAGAGCCTGGGCCGCCGTTTCCGTTTCCACGGCACCATCGACGGCGATGAGAAGCTGCGCCTGCTCGGCGAGGCCAAGGCCTTCCTCAACCCGATCGCCTGGGAAGAGCCGTTCGGCATGGCGCCGGTCGAGGCCATGCTGTGCGGCACGCCGGTGCTGACCACGCCGCGCGGCGCGCTGCCGGAAATCGTCGACGACGCCACCGGACGCTTCTTCGACACCGATGCCGAGTTCGCGCAAGCCTTGGCCGACATCGCCGCGCTTTCGCCCGAGCGGTGTCGGGAATCCGCCGCCGACCGTTTTCCCATGGCGAAGACGGCACAAGGCTATCTCGAGCTTTACCGGCGCATTCTGGAGGGGGAGAGGCTGGCTTGAGCCGGGCGGGCTCCTCCTTCTCCCCTTGTGGGGTGAGAAGCGGTCCGCACAGCGGACGAAAAGCCAACTGCTTGGCTTTTCGAGCTTCGAACGCCCGGAGCTTGCGACGGGCCGGGCGGTGGATCGGCGCGCAGCGCCGAGACGGATGAGGGTGCTGGAAGGAATGAGACGCTGGCGTTCCCTGGAACACCCCTCATC
>NZ_RZSC01000542.1:0-4187 GCF_003998155.1 Mesorhizobium sp. M1E.F.Ca.ET.063.01.1.1 | reverse complement strand
CGATAAGAACAAGCGGTCGGTCGGCTGGTTCGTCGGCTGGGCCGAGAAGGACGGCCGCCGCATCGTGTTCGCCCGGCTGGTTGTCGACGCCAGGCGCGGCGACATGCCGAAGGGTCCCGCGACGCGGGCGGCTGAAGTGACCGATTTCAGACGCTTCGGCGGGCGCGAAGAATGTGCCCGCCGGAATTGCTCGTCGCGCCGTTTGGGGCTCGCGAAAAACGGGCGGCGATTGCGCCGCTTTTGAGATCTTCGATTTCGTCGAAGCCGAGATCATTGAGGGATTTCGCCAGCGCGCCGGGATCGAAGAAGCTGATCCAGGGCTCGCCGACGGATGCGACGCGCCCGGCATGGAAGGCAAGTGCGGCCTGTCCGGCCGCATCGCGGTTCTCAGCCGGTTCGCTGTAGTCGAACACGACCTCGCAGCCGGGGATGCCGGCAATGTAGGACAGCGTGCCAAAGATCGCTTTCCGAGTAAGATAGGGCACCACTCCAAGCCACATGAAGAAACTCGGCTCAGCCGGCCTCAGGCCGGCGGACGACAGTTCCTCCGACAGAAGCTGGCGCTCGAAATTGACCGGCACAAATTTGGCGCCCAGCGGCTCTGCGAGGCCGGCATCGGCGATAAGCCGACGTTTCCAGGCTTGCGTTGCCGGGTGGTCGACCTCGAAGACCGCGAGATCGGGGTGCGGGTTGCGCAGCGAAAAGGTGTCGAGACCGGCACCGAGCACCACGAGCTGGCGAATACCGCGCCGCACGGACGCCGCCAGCCAATCCTCGGCGAGGCGGGCGCGCGCCGCCACGAACAGGCGCATGCGGCGGCTGTGCTCGTCTTCCTGCTCGAGCTCCTCTGCCGCCGGGGCGCCGTCACCCAGAATTGTTATGGCGTAGCGGTCGCGAAACAGTCCTGCCTGCGGTGAAAGTTGATGCACTGCCCGCAAGCGCGCGACGCGAAGGGCGGTTCGACTGGGTGTGGCGTCTTCCATCCGGTCATCCAAATCCGTCCCCGGACCGTTCGCAAGTCTTCGCGACCAAGCTGCGATATCGCTGGTGACATTTCCTGACGGGGCTCTTTACCTGACGCGACACTGCCTCTAAAACCGCGCCCGCCGGCCATCGTCCATGTGATTGACGCTTCCGGCTAACCCTCTGCATGCTCCAGCACATTCCTGCGACATGCATTTTCACCACCCGCGCTCGTTTGCGGGACTGGATAGGAGACCTCTGATGCTGAATTCCGTTTCCCTGACATTTCCCGATGGCTCGGTCCGCGACTACGACGCGGCGATGACCGGCGCCGGCCTTGCCGAATCGATCTCAAAGTCGCTGGCCAAGAAGGCCGTGGCCTATGCGATCGACGGCACCGTGCGCGACCTTTCCGACCCGCTCGGCAAATCCGGCAAGGTCGAGATCATTACCCGCGACGACCCGCGCGCGCTGGAACTCATTCGCCACGACGCGGCACATGTGCTGGCTGAGGCCGTGCAGGAGCTTTGGCCGGGAACGCAGGTGACCATCGGGCCGGTGATCGAGAACGGGTTCTATTACGACTTCGCCAGGAACGAGCCGTTCACGCCGGAGGATTTCCCGGCCATCGAAAAGAAGATGCGCGAGATCATCGCCCGCAACAAGCCGTTCACCAAGGAGGTCTGGTCGCGCGAGAAGGCGAAGAAGGTCTTTGCCGAAAGGGGCGAGCGCTACAAGGTCGAACTGGTCGACGCCATTCCCGAAGACCAGGACATCAAGATCTACGCGCAGGGCGACTGGTTCGACCTTTGCCGTGGGCCGCACATGGCTTCGACCGGGCAGGTCGGCAACGCCTTCAAGCTGATGAAGGTGGCAGGCGCCTACTGGCGTGGCGACAGCAACAACCCGATGCTGACGCGCATCTATGGCACCGCCTTTGCCGACCAGGCGCAGCTCGAGGCATACCAGACGCTGCTGGAAGAAGCCGAAAAGCGTGACCACCGCAAGCTTGGCCGCGAGATGGACCTTTTCCATTTCCAGGAGGAGGGCCCCGGCGTCGTCTTCTGGCACGCCAAGGGCTGGAAGATGTTCCAGAACTTGGTCAACTACATGCGCCGCCGCCTCGACGAGCACGGCTACCAGGAAGTCAACGCGCCGCAGGTGCTGGACAAGAGCCTTTGGGAAACCTCCGGGCACTGGGGCTGGTATCGCGACGCGATGTTCAAGGTGACGGTTGCCGGCGACGATACCGACGACGAACGCATCTTCGCGCTGAAGCCTATGAACTGTCCCGGCCATGTGCAGATCTTCAAGCATGGATTGAAGTCTTACCGCGAACTGCCCGTAAAGCTTGCCGAGTTCGGCAACGTGCATCGCTATGAGCCGTCGGGCGCGCTGCACGGGCTGATGCGCGTGCGCGGCTTCACGCAGGACGACGCGCATGTCTTCTGCACCGAGGAGCAGCTCGCCGCGGAATGCCTGCGCATCAACGACCTGATCCTGTCGACCTATGCCGATTTCGGCTTCGACGAGGTCGCCGTGAAGCTGTCGACGCGGCCGGACAAGCGCGTCGGCACCGACGAGGCCTGGGAGCATGCCGAGGCGATCATGAGCAATGTGCTGGAGACGATCCGCACGCGCTCCGGCAATCGCATCAAGATCTCGATCAACCCGGGCGAGGGCGCTTTCTACGGCCCGAAGTTCGAATACGTGCTGAAGGACGCCATCGGCCGCGAATGGCAATGCGGCACCACGCAGGTCGACTTCAACCTGCCGGAGCGTTTCGGCGCCTTCTATATCGGCTCGGATTCGGAGAAGAAGCAGCCGGTCATGGTGCACCGCGCCGTGTGCGGCTCTATGGAGCGCTTTCTCGGCATCCTGATCGAGAACTATTCCGGCCATTTCCCGCTGTGGTTCGCGCCGCTGCAGGTGGTGGTGGCGACGATCACCTCCGATGCCGACGAGTATGCAATGAAGGTCGTCGAGCGGCTGAAGGCGGCCGGCCTGCTGGCCGAGGCCGACCTGCGCAACGAGAAAATCAACTACAAGGTGCGCGAGCACAGCCTAGCCAAGGTGCCGGTCATCCTCGTCTGCGGCAAGCGCGAGGCGGAAGAGGAGACCGTCAATATCCGCCGGCTCGGCTCCAGCGACCAGGAATCGCTGAAGCTCGCCGATGCGGTGAAGTCGCTGACCGACGAGGCGGTCTCGCCGGACCGCAAGCGCCGGGCGGCGTGAACCTCTCCTCCAATGGCGGTGGCATGGTCCACCGCCATTTTCACATGCCTGTCACGCCAAACCTGTAACGAGCCGTCATGCTCAAGCCGAAACTGCGGGAAAGACCCTTTCCCGAGCTCTCTTATGCCAACCAGCATCAGCCGGCGCTGACGCGGTGGTTCATCCATTCGGTCGAAGGGCTCTCGGGACGCGACCGCTTCGCCGTGCTCTATGATTTCTGGCGCCGCCAGGTTGCCCCAACGGGTGAACGCGTGTTCAGCCGCATGCTGGAGCTGATCGATGTCAGGGTGCGCAATGCCACCCAGTGGCCGCCGGTGAATTTGCCGGACACGCCGCTGGTGATCGTCGCCAACCATCCGTTCGGTATCGGCGACGGCATTGCCGTCCTGTCGCTCGTCGAGCAACTCGGCCGACCGTTCCGGGTCATGATCCACAAGGATCTGCTGAGGATCCGTGAGATGGAGGCCTATTCGCTGCCGATCGATTTTTCCGAGACCAAGGAAGCGCTGAAGAACAACATGGCCGTGCGCCACGAGGCGGTGCGGCTGCTGAAGGAAGGCGTCACCATCGTCGTCTTCCCGGCCGGCGGCGTCGCCACGGCGCCGAAAGGGTTCGGCCGGGCGATCGACCTGCCGTGGAAGATGTTCCCGGCCAAGCTCATCCAGGAAGCCAAGGCCTCCGTCATCCCGATGCATTTTTCCGGCCAGAACGGCCGCCTGTTCCACCTGGTCAGCGGACCGATGAACATGGCCGAGCGCGACAACCGCGTGGCGAAATTCGTCGGCAAGGCGTCGCTGACGCTGCGGACGTCCTTGCTCATCCGCGAGTTCGCGCGGCTGTCCGGCAAGGCGATCGAGGTGCGCATCGGCGATGTGCTGGGATGGAACGAACTGGAGCCGCTGCGCGACCGCAAGGCGCTGCTCGACCGGCTTTATCGCGCCGTTTTCGATCTGGCATCGCCGGCTGCGCCGAGGGGACGCGTACCGTTC
>NZ_RZSC01000541.1:0-4190 GCF_003998155.1 Mesorhizobium sp. M1E.F.Ca.ET.063.01.1.1 | reverse complement strand
GCTTCATAGAGATCGATGATCTCGGCCAGCCGTTCCGGCGTCAGGTCCTCGAAGGTGTCCTTGAAGATCATGACCATCGGCGCGTTGACGCAGGCGCCGAGGCACTCGACCTCCTCCCACGACAGCGTGCCCTTGTCATTGGTGTGGAACTGGTCGTGATGGATCTTCGACCGGCAGACATCCATCAGCGCTTCCGAGCCGCGCAGCATGCAGGGCGTGGTGCCGCAGACCTGAATATGGGCGCGGGTGCCGACCGGATTAAGCTGGTACTGCGTGTAGAAGGTCGCGACCTCGAGGCCGCGGATGCGCGGCATGCCGAGCATGTCGGAGATCGTCTCGATCGCCGCCTTGGTCACCCAGCCTTCCTGCTCCTGCGCGATCATCAGCAACGGGATGATGGCCGACTGCTCGCGGCCCTTCGGATATTTGGCGATCCACTGCTTGGCCGCCGCCGCGTTCGCCTTGGTGAAGGCGAAGGAGGCTGGCTGGACGCTGGCATCTGCGAGACGGCGGACTGACATTTAGCGATCGACCTCACCAAACACGATGTCGAGGGAGCCAAGTACGGCGGTGACGTCGGCCAGCATGTGGCCGCGGCACAGGAAATCCATGGCCTGCAGATGCGCGAAACCGGGCGCGCGCAGCTTGCAGCGATAAGGCTTGTTGGTGCCGTCCGAGACCAGATAGACGCCGAACTCGCCCTTGGGCGCCTCGACGGCCGCATAGACCTCGCCGGCCGGCACACGATAGCCCTCGGTATAGAGTTTGAAGTGATGGATGAGCGCTTCCATCGAGCGCTTCATTGCCGCGCGCTTCGGCGGCACCACCTTGCCGTCGAGGTTCGAAACCGGGCCAGTGCCTTCCTTGCCGAGCAAAAGATCGACGCATTGGCGCATGATCTTCGCCGACTGGCGCATCTCTTCCATGCGCACGAGGTAGCGATCGTAGCAGTCGCCGTTCTTGCCGATCGGGATGTCGAAATCCATCTCGGAATAGCATTCATAGGGCTGCGCCTTGCGCAGGTCCCAGGCCGCGCCCGAGCCGCGCACCATCACGCCCGAAAAACCCCAGGCCCAGGCGTCGGCCAGCGACACCGTGCCGATGTCGACATTGCGCTGCTTGAAGATGCGGTTAGGCGTAAGCAGCGCGTCGAGATCGTCGATCGACTTCAGGAACGGGTCGATCCACTTGCCGATGTCCTCGATCAGCTTCTGCGGCAGGTCCTGGTGCACGCCGCCCGGCCGGAAATAGGCCGCATGCATGCGCGAGCCGGAGGCGCGTTCGTAGAATACCATCAGCTTTTCGCGCTCGACGAAGCCCCACAGCGGTGGGGTCAGCGCGCCGACGTCCATCGCCTGCGTCGTCACATTGAGGATGTGCGACATGATGCGGCCCATCTCGGAATAGAGCACGCGGATCAGCTGCCCACGCTTCGGCACCTCGATGCCGAGCAAGCGCTCTGCAGCGAGCGCGAAGGCATGCTCCTGGTTCATCGGCGCGCAATAATCGAGCCGGTCGAGATAGGGCACCGCCTGCAGATAGGTCTTTGCCTCGATCAGCTTCTCGGTGCCGCGATGAAGCAGGCCGATATGCGGATCGACGCGGTCGACCACCTCGCCGTCCAGCTCCAGCACCAGGCGCAAAACGCCATGCGCTGCAGGGTGTTGCGGACCGAAGTTGATGTTGAAGTTGCGGACGGAGGTTTCAGCCATTCTGGCGCCTCTGGCGAGTCAGTAGTGAGTAGTGAGTAGTGATCATCAGCTCAACGCCTACTTATTCCGCCTGTTTAGCCTGCACCGTTCTGATCAGAGATCGCATCATTTTCCCAATCTCTTCACACCGAAGCAGCAGTTCAGTCTCAAGGTCTCTTTCCAGCATACCCACACGGCATGCCAGCAATACGTGGGTCTCTAGCTCTTTCAACGAACCCTGCGCCATGCGCAGAAATTGAACGAACGAACCCCTATTCTCACGACCATACCCTTCAGCGATATTAGCGGCGATAGATACCGCCGAGCGGCGCATCTGGGAGGTCATTCCATAGATCTCGTCTTTCGGAAAACCTTTGGTGACGCGATAGCAATCTTCAGCGAGAATCATCGCCGATTGCCACACCATCAGGTCGCGATAAGATTCGATCCGCTTTCCCAATTCCTTCCCTACTTACTACTTCCCTACTCACTGTTTCGCTTTTTCATCCCCCGGCAGGACGTAGTCCGTCCCTTCCCAAGGAGAAAGAAAATCGAAATTGCGGAATTCCTGCTTGAGCTCGACCGGCTCGTAGATGACCCGCTTGGCCTCGTCGTCGTAGCGCACCTCGACGAAGCCGGTCAGCGGGAAATCCTTGCGCAGCGGATGCCCATCAAAGCCGTAGTCGGTGAGGATGCGGCGCAGGTCCGGATGATCGGAGAACAGCACGCCGTAAAGGTCGTAGGTCTCGCGCTCATACCAGTCGGCGCCGGGATAGACGGCGGTCAGCGACGGCACCAGCGTCTCTTCGTCGGCCTGGACCTTGAGCCGGATGCGGACATTCTGCTTCGGCGACAACAGGTGGTAGACGACGTCGAAGCGCCTGGCCCGCGACGGATAGTCCGCGCCGGAGATGTCGATGATCGAGATGAACTGGCAGCGCGGGTCGTCGCGCAGGAAGGTCGCCACCTCGATCAGATTGCCCGGTTCGACGGAGACGGTCAGTTCGCCATAGGCGAGCACGGTTTCGCCGATGCGGCCGGAGAGCTTCTCGCCGAGATAGGTGGAGAGTTCGGTCAACGCCTGGGTCATCGGCTCACCGTTCGATCGTGCCGGTGCGGCGGATCTTCTTCTGCAACAGAAGAATGCCGTAGAGCAGCGCTTCCGCGCTCGGCGGGCAGCCCGGCACGTAGATGTCGACCGGCACGATGCGGTCGCAGCCGCGCACCACCGAATAGGAATAGTGGTAGTAGCCGCCGCCATTGGCGCAGGAGCCCATCGAGATGACGTAGCGCGGCTCCGGCATCTGGTCGTAGACCTTGCGCAACGCCGGCGCCATCTTGTTGGTCAGCGTGCCGGCCACGATCATGATGTCGGACTGGCGCGGAGACGCGCGCGGCGCGACGCCGAACCGCTCGCTGTCGTAGCGCGGCATCGAGGTGTGGATCATCTCGACCGCGCAGCAGGCGAGGCCGAAGGTCATGAACATCAGCGAGCCGCTGCGCGCCCAGGTGATCAGCGCTTCAGTCGAGGTGACGAGGAAACCCTTGTCGGCCAGCTCATTGTTGATTTCGAGGAAGAAGGGATCGTCCTCCCCCACCGGCCTGCCGGTGTTGGGGTCGATGATGCCCTTGGGCTTCGGCGCGACGAGGGTGCCTGAACTGTCGTTCAATCCCATTCCAGCGCTCCTTTTTTCCATTCATAGGCAAAGCCGATGGTCAGCACCGCCAGGAACACCATCATCGACCAGAAGCCGAGCATACCGAGCTTGGAGAAGGACACCGCCCATGGGAACAGGAAGGCGACCTCGAGATCGAAGATGATGAACAGGATCGACACCAGATAGAAGCGGATGTCGAACTTCATGCGGGCGTCGTCGAACGAATTGAACCCGCATTCATAGGCGGAAAGCTTTTCCGGGTCGGGATTGCGGTAGGCCACCAGGAACGGCGCGATGATAAGCGCGAGACCAACGACCATCGCTACTGCGATGAAGAGGACGATGGGCAGATACGAACTTAGGAGTGCGCTCATGCGGCGGCTTTCCGTTGGCGGCCAATTCACTTTGATTACAGCAACGGACTCTAATGCGGAAGCGTGACAGTTTAACCCGCTGAACCGTTTTAAGGGCCCTATGCTGCGACGCGGCGAGGGTTAGCGCAGCGGTTTCGGCGACGCAAGTCAAACCTTGTTCAAAATCCCGCCCTGGACGCCATATCGGAAGAAACTGGTCCGATCCGCTCCTGTTTGATTTCTTTCACTTTTTACTCCACTTTTCTCTCCTGACATATCTCCCGCCATTTGCCTGCTAGCATGGCCGGAATCACCGGCTAAAAATCCGGCAGAACTGATCAGGGCGAGAGCAGCTCGATGAAGGAAAAGATCTCGCTGGCCATGGCCAGGCGCATCGCGCTCGGCGCACAGGGCTTCACCGATGCGCGGCCGGCCGGTACGCCCGATCGCCGGCACCTCGCCCGCGTGCTCTCTCGCACCGGCCTGCT
>NZ_RZSC01000540.1:0-4194 GCF_003998155.1 Mesorhizobium sp. M1E.F.Ca.ET.063.01.1.1 | reverse complement strand
CTATACGGGGAGAAGTGCCCGGCAGGGCGATGAGGGGCAGCGCCGGCGTCGACAGCCACGCGCCTCCGCAACAAGTGCAACCCGTCTTTGTTTGACGCAATTGCCTCGATGAGCGACGCCAAAGTGCCTTTGCCGCAAACGCCCGCCACCGGTAGCTCGACGGTCAGCGAAGCGGCGGCCGGCGCGGTCCTGACCATCGATCTCGGCGCCATCCGCGAGAATTACCGGCGGCTCAAGGCGCGGCTGGCGGGCGTGCGCTGCGCTGGCGTGCTCAAAGCCGACGGCTATGGTCTCGGCGCCGCGCCAGTGGCATCGGCGCTGATCAAGGAAGGCTGCGACATCTTCTTCGTCGCGCTGCTCGGCGAGGGCATCGCGCTGCGTGAGGCGCTCGGGCCGGGACATGACATCTTTGTCCTCAACGGTCTGCCGCCGGGCTCGGAATCGGAAGCACTCGCGGCCGGACTTCATCCCGTCATCAACAGCGCAGCCCAACTGACGGCGTGGCGCGAAGTGGCGCGGGCCACTGAGCGAAGGCTGCCCGCCGCGATCCAGGTCGACAGCGGCATGTCGCGGCTCGGCATGCCGCCGGCTGAAGTCGAGGCGCTGGCGAAGGACGCCTTCGACGGCATCGACATCCGGCTCATCATGAGTCACCTCGCCTGCGCCGACGAGCCGCGCAATCCGGCGAACGAACAACAATGGCTGGCATTCGAACGACTACGGAAGGTGCTGCCCGAGGCCCCTGCCTCGCTCGCCAATTCGTCCGGCATCTTTCTCGGATCCTCCTACCACTTCGATCTCGCCCGTCCGGGCGCCGCGCTCTACGGCGTCAACCCGACGCCGGGCAAGCCCAACCCGATGCTGCCGGTGGTGCGGCTGCAAGCGAAGGTGGCGCAGACGCGCGGCGTCGAGGAAGGCGCCGGCGTCGGCTACGGCCACACCTACCATGCGAGCGGGCCGCTCAGGCTGGCGACGATCTCGCTCGGCTATGCCGATGGCTGGCACCGGCGAGCCGCTTCGGCCGCCTGGTTCGAGGGCGTGCGGCTGCCCTTCGTCGGCCGGGTATCGATGGATTCGATCATCCTCGACATCTCCGCGCTTCCGGCCGGCAGCCTCGGCGAGGGCGACCTCGTCGAGCTCGTCGGTCCGTCGCAAAGCGTCGATGATGTGGCCGGCCAAGCCGGCACCATCGGCTACGAGGTGCTGACCAGCCTGGGTGCGCGCTTTCACCGCCGCTATATCGGCGAATAACCGGCAACCCCTTGGCGGGCGCTGTAAAATCCGGCAGACAGGTTGAACGGCCGGACGCTGCTGCGTCACGATCGACTTTGAGGGAGCATAGAATGAAAGTCCTGGTGCTGGGCGGCGGCGTGATCGGGATCACCACCGCTTACTTCCTTGCCGAGGCCGGCCACGAAGTCACGGTGATCGACCGGCAGCAGGGGCCGGCGCTGGAGACCAGCTTCGCCAATGCCGGCGAAGTGTCGCCCGGCTACGCCTCGCCATGGGCCGGGCCCGGCATCCCGGTGAAAGCGGTCAAATGGTTGCTGATGAAATATGGCCCGCTTGTCGTGCGGCCGGCCTTCGATCCGCATATGTGGACGTGGCTCATCAAGATGCTGCGCAACTGCACGGCCGAGCGCTATGCGCTCAACAAATCGCGCATGGTGCCGGTCGCCGAATACAGCCGCGACACGCTGAAGGCGCTGCGGGCCGCGACGGGCATCACCTATGACGAGCGATCCAAGGGCACGCTGCAGCTCTTCCGCAAGCAGAAGCAGCTCGACGGTACGGGCGGCGATGTCGAGGTGCTGAAGAAATACGGCGTTCCCTACGAGGTCCTCGACCGGGACGGCTGCATCGCGGCCGAGCCGGGGCTGGCCGGCGTGCGCGAAAAGTTCGTCGGCGGTCTCAGGCTGCCGGGCGACGAGACCGGCGACTGCAAGATGTTCACCGAGAAGCTGGCCGAGCTCTGCGTGGCGCGCGGCGTCAGCTTCGAATACGGCACGACCATCCGGCGCGTCGTCAGGAACCGCAACCGAGTCGTCCAGGTCGGCACCGACAAGGGCTGGCGGACGGCGGAGGCCTATGTGATGGCGCTGGGCAGCTACTCGGCCCCTTTCATGCGCAAGATGAAGCGGCCGATCCCGGTCTATCCGGTCAAGGGTTATTCGATCACCGTGCCGATCACGGATGCCGAGGCGGCGCCGGTGTCGACCGTCATGGACGAGACCTACAAGGTGGCGATCACCAGGCTCGGCGACCGCATCCGCGTCGGCGGCACCGCGGAGATTTCTGGCTTCGACCTTCGCCTGCACGAATCGCGCCGCCGTACGCTCGAGCACTCGGTCGGCGACCTGTTTCCGGGCGGCGGCGACCTCAAGGCGGCGAGTTTCTGGTGCGGCTTGCGGCCGATGACGCCGGATGGGCCGCCTCTGGTCGGGCGCAGCGAATTGTCCAATCTCTATCTCAACACCGGCCACGGCACGCTGGGCTGGACCATGGCCTGCGGCTCCGCCAGGGTGCTTTCCGACATCATCTCCAACCGGGTGCCGGAGATCAACGCGCTCGACCTTAGCCCGGACCGGTATCTCAAGGCTTGAAGCGCGTCGCGTCGAAACGACTTCGAGCGTCGCTTGGAACGCCTGCCTGCCCCTCGCGTCGGAACGCGTTGCAGCCACACTCGCCGACTTTGTGGCGAGGGAATGGCGGGACGGCACGCCGGTTGCTATCGTTGGCCATGGTGGGGGTTGTGATGCGCTCATTTCTCTGGGTTGCGGCGACCGGATGCATGATCTGTACCTCGGCGGCGTTCGCGGCGGACAAGACGGTGCATGACAATGACTACGGTTTTTCGCTCACCTATCCCGAGGGATGGACGAGCCAAGCCCTGTCCGGCAACAGCATACGGCTTAAGGTCAAATCCGCGGAAGGCTTGACCTGCATGGTTTCGGAGAACCCCTACGATCCGTCCGCTCCGGACAGCCCGCGCGATCCCGAGGCGTTCATGGACAAGGACTGGTCGCTGAGCAACTGGCGGACAATGGTCGGTGCCGCCTTTGGTTCGGCCAGCTTCAGCAAGGACAGATTGGCGCGATTTCCCGACGGCTATCCTGTGCGGCTGGCCGACATGGATTTCTACTATGCCGACGACAATGTCAGCTTCCACGGTCATGGCAGCGTTGCGCTCTCGCTGCGTCGCGCGCATTTCGGCTTCGTCAGCTGCGGCGTCGCGGGCGACACTCCCGAAGAGGTAGAGCGGAAGTGGGCGCCGCTGGCGAGCGAAGCCGAAAAGGTGGTGAGCTCGTTCGTGCTCGACGCGGACTAACTGTTTGTTTTCACGCAATTCCGGACGGAAAACCGCCAAGCACTTTTCCTGGAATTGCTCTAGACGAAAAGCCCGCGCTCCCGTTCGACGGCCCTCGTGATGAAATTGGCGACGAGCTGGACGCGGCGCAGCGGTCTCACCGATTCGTGGTAGACCAGCCAGTAGGCGCGACGGATCGGCCTGACGATGTCGACCGGCACGAGCTCCGGCATCGAACGGGCCACAAAGGTGTGCAGGATGCCGATGCCGGCGCCGGAGCGCACGGCTTCCGCCTGGCCAAGTGCCGATGAGATGGCAAAGCTCGAGCGCCAGTCCGGGCTGAACTCGGCCGCATAGTCGAGCGAGGGGCTGACGATGAGGTCGGGCACATAGCCGATCAGCGTGTGCCGGCCGAGTTCGGCCGCCGTCTTCGGCAGGCCATTGGCTTGCGTATAGGCGCGGGAGGCGAACAAACCCAGCGTGTAGTCGACCAGCTTTCCCGCCACCAGCCGGCCCTCGGTCGGGCGCTCGACGGTGATGGCGATATCGGCTTCGCGCCTGGACAGCGAGAAGGAGCGCGGCACCGGCACAAGCTGGATGGTAAGTTCGCGGTGAAGCGCGGTGAGCTCGCCCAGGCGCTTGGCGAGGAAGGCGACACCAAAACCGTCGGGGGCGCCGATGCGCACCGTGCCGGAGACATCGTCGCCCTCGCCGGCAATCGTCGCGCGCGCGGCGATCATGTCGCCTTCCATGCGTTCGGCGATGTCGAGGAAACGCTCGCCGGCGGGCGTCAGCTCGCTGCCTGTGGTCAGGCGGCGGAAGAGTTTCGTGCGCAACGCCTCCTCCAGCGCCGCGATGCGGCGCGACACGGTGGCGTGGTTCAGCTC
>NZ_RZSC01000053.1:0-17639 GCF_003998155.1 Mesorhizobium sp. M1E.F.Ca.ET.063.01.1.1 | reverse complement strand
CCCGCCGCCGACATAGAGGCCGGTCCAGTGGTAGCTCGGCGTCTCGAGGCGGGCAGCCCCGCCATTGGCGGCGTTGAAGCGATAGCTGGCGGCCACCTGGAAGGTATGGCGAGAGGTGTCGAGGTTGAGCGTGCCGTCCGGCGCGCCGAACTGCGAAAGCAGGTCGTCCGTGGTGCTGAAGCGCGTGTAGCGATATTCGCCCTTGAGCGTCCAGTTGGCGTTGATGGCGGCTTCGGCGCCAATTCCGAGGAAATAGCCGCCCTGATCCCAGTCCATGCCGAAGCCGGCATTGGTGTCGAGCTTGTACTTCTGCCAGGCGTAGCCGCCCAGCACGTAAGCCAGCGTGTTCGGCGTCAAGAGATAGCCGGCGCGCACGCCGACGTCGAAGCCGTAGGTCTCCTTGACGTCGGCATCGAGGCCGAACGCGTCGAGCGAAGTCTTGATGGTGCCGACGTGAGCGTCGAGCAGGGCGCCCAGCAGGAAGCGCTGCGAGACCATATAGTCGTAACCGACGGTGGCTTCGCCATAGATGCCTTCGCCGCCGATGCCGTTGAGCGAGGCGCCCGGAAGGATATCGCCGCTGATCTCATGTACATTGGCGCCGGCGCCGACGCCGAAGCCGACATAGAGACCGCTCCAGTTGAAGCCCGGCGCCGCCTGCTCCTGCACAACGTCGGCGGCATGCGCGGCGGACGTCAAGGCGAGAACCGAAACGGCAGACAAAAGAATAGATTTCGCTGAAAAGCGCGTAAGCATAGCCCCAAACCCCATTTAAGAACCCGCCGCGTTTCTAGCAGGGGTTGTCTCAATCAGTGGTGGCAGAAATGCCACATGGGTAGGCAATCTGCCGTAACGAAAGGCGGAAACCGGCGATGCACCCAGAAATGGTCGGTCCGGTTGTGGATAGCCGCGGCGCCTGGACTTGCCGCTCGGTTGTAGCTGGGCCAGCCGCATGGACTGGCGGCTCGCGCGTACGCTCCCTTGGCTCGAGAAGACCAAGCTGCAGCGCTTTCCCCGTGCCTGGAATCTTGCCGCATGCCAGGGTTTGGCGGACCGCTCCCGCAAGTTACGCTGCGTTTAGCTCCGCCGTGTAAGAATCCGGACTCCGGAGGGCAGCTGGGCAATGTTGGACAACTACGAGGTGGACCGCTTTGGCGTGATCCACCAGATCGACTTCACACCGATCAAGTACGACAAACAATACATCTCCTATTACGAGGACCTGAGCGACCGGACCATCAAGCTCGGTTATCAGCGGCTTGGCTGGGTTCTGGGGGTAACCGGCGAGATCCCTCGCTCGGTGCTGGAGATTGGATACGGCACCGGCACCTTCGTCGAAGCCGCCAAGATTACCGGGGTCGCCGACTGCGCCGGCTGCGATATCGCCGAGTTTCCGCTGCCCACGGGTGTCCGCTTTGTCGGTTGGGATGAGGCGCTCGCCGGCGCGTGGGATCTCGTCGCCATGTTCGACGTGCTCGAACACATCCCGGATCTGGGGTTCCTAAGCCGCCTCAAGACCTGGCACCTAGCCGTCGCCGTCCCTTACTGCCGCTGGCGCGAGCTCGGCGCCGCCGGCGACGCCTGGTTCCGCACCTGGCGCATGCGCCTCCCCAACGAGCACCTGCACCACTTCGACCGCGACTCGCTGGTGGCGCTGCTTGCGCACAACGGCTACGAGTGCGTGACGCTGAACTCATTCGAGGACGGCATCAGGCTGCGGCCCGGCGAAGCGGGCCCGAACATTCTGTCCGGGTTTTTCAGGAAGCGGTAGGCGTTTCCATCGGCGCCCGCCAAGGTATAGCCGGCGAGGGGGCTCATGCGGGGACTACGCCACGTCTGCCGCGATGAACCAATCGTTGACTTCCCGTAATTCAGCACGAGCCTCTTCGAACCTACCCTGTGACCGCAATAGCTTCGCCAGACTGTTGGTTGCCTGCAACTCCCAGCTCCTGGCGCTCTGCCGCCGCGCAAAGGCAATCGCCTCGCGGAAGGAAGCCTCCGCCGCTCTGTCTCCTGCTCCATTTGCAAGTTCGATCTCACCGCGAATGCGAAGCAGGGCAGCTGTAAAGTAATGCTCGCCGATCTTTCCGGCCTCGCGCAGACCTTTCTCAACGGTCTCCGCCGCTATATCGAATTGCCCAGAGTTCATGAAAGCCTTGGCCAGTAAACCTAAATAACACGACTTGTCGACCTCCTGATCTTCAAGATCACTTTCGGTCAATGCCATCATGTGGCTTCCCCCCGGACTGTCATCGAGGTCAGATGCAGCCAGGCCGCCAAAAAAGCGCGCCACCCTTTCCCAGAGATTGAAGCCGTTTTCCTGCGCCAGCGGCAGGAGTTCATCCGCCAGTCGAGCGATCAAACTGCTCTCTTCGCGGAAGGCGAACAACACGCATCCGTTTCCCAGGCAGGCGGCCAGGCGATATGCCGACTGCTGCCGAACGGTCGCCTCCGCCTCGCGGTAGAGTTTCAGCGCTTGATGGCGATATCCCAGAATATGCAAGGTCCACGAAAGATAGATCATGGCCATGCTCGGAAAGTCGCTGCCGACCTTGTCTGCACTGCCCTTGTAGCTGAGAGCGTGCTCGAGATATTGCCGGGCCGCCACCAACTCGCCCTGACAGAACAGAGTCATCCCCTTGAACTGCAAACCTATGACGAGCGCGTTCAGGTAATCGCCCTGCTCGCCGACCCGAATTAACTCATCGCTGGCCGCAAGGGCCTTGCCAAACTGGCCTGAATTGAAATGGGTTCCGAAAAGCCCGTCGAGCGCCCTGATCGTCGATTCCGGTTCGCCGAGCTTCCCGCTCAGTGCTATGGCCCGCTGATATGCGGCGCTGCCTTCGCCCGTCACGTAGCCTTGCGCGGCATAGAGCACGTCGCCCAACTCCAGTTCGAAGCGAAGCAGCCTGCGGCTGCGATCGTCGGATTCAGGAAGGAGCTTTGCGGCTTCAAGGCCCTTCCTGAAAATACGCACTGCGTCGGCTTTTGCCCAGGTCTTAGCCGCCTTCACCCCTGCCAGCAGCCAGTAGTCGGCGGCGCGATCGAACAGACCTGCGTCGGCGAAATGTTCGGCGAGCACTTCGGGATAGGCTGCGTTGTGGTCGCGCAGTTCGAGACATTCGGCAATCGATTGGTGAACCTGCTGCGCGCGTTCGTGCAGCATCGTGCCTCTGGCGGCCTGCTGCAGGAGCACGTGGGTGAACGAAAAGCCCGCGCCGGCCGTCCCTCGCTCGGCTACGATCAGCCCCGTGCGCGTCAGGTCGCCAACTGCGGCGCGCAACTCCGCTTCGGGCCAATCGCAAATCTCGTGCAGGACGTCGAAATCGAATTTGCGGCCGATCGCCGCCGCGATCTGCGCAACTTCCTTGGCGGGCCCCAGCCTGTCGAGGCGGGCAAGCAGCGAGAACTGCAGGGAGTTTGGAATGTTGTTCGCAAGTGACGAACGCTTCGGCTGAGGCGCGTCCAGCCGCAACCCGGTTTCGACCACGCTCCGAGCAAGCTCCTCGATGTAGAGCGGGACGCCTTCACTGCGATCGAGCACCACTGAAACATCGGCAGCGAGCGCATTCGGACTGATGTCATGGACAATCGCCTCGGCATCCTCGCGGCCGAGCGCTTCAAGCCTGATGTGATGCACATCCGGCCTGTCGAACCATGGAACGGTTGCGTTGTTCCTGCTCGATACGAGCAACAGCGCAGGCGTCGAAGCCAGGCTGGCGACGATTTTGTCGAGAAGCTCGCGCGAGGTCGCGTCGGCCCATTGCTCATCTTCGAACAGGATCAGGATCGGGGTGGTACGCGCCAGATAACTGACCAGATCCATGAGCGCTTGCTCGGCGATGTTTCGCTGTCGTTCGGCGCTTATCCCCTCGAGCCTGTCCGGCCTGGTCGCAGGTATGCCGAGCAGGCTCGAGAAGATCGCCAGCGCGACGTCGCTGTACACCGAACCGATCGACAATGCGTTGCTGAGCTTTCGCAGCTTTTCTTCCGTCGAGTCAGCGTCCTCGATCGTTGCGATCCTCTGCAACTCTGCGAGGAATGGATAAAGGGTGCTGTTCTCAAAGGTCGGAGAACATTGCATGGTCAGTTGCGGAAAGCTGCGCAGGCGCTGCTGGACTTCGTTGAGCAACCGGGATTTGCCGATCCCCGACTCTCCCGAAACCCATACCGCATTGCCGCGCCTGTCGCGCGCGACGGTCTCCCAGCGCTCCATCAGCAGTCGCAATTCGGCGTTGCGGCCGCACAGCTTGGTCATATGCGCGCGCTTTGCAAAGCGGGTCGGGACCATGCGCTGCCGTTGCACCTGCCAGACCTGGACTGGCTCGGCGAATCCCTTCAGCTCATGTTTGCCGAACGTGGTGAAATCAATCGCGCCGCTCGCGGCCTCGAAGGTCGCCGCGTCGACAAGGATCGTATTCGGCTTGGCCAGTACCTGCAGCCGCGCCGCCAGATGCGCGACGTGGCCGAAGGCGACGGTGGACACTCCGCTCGGCGCACCGACGAACTCCCCCACCACGACCTGGCCGCTCGCGATACCCAACCTCACTTGCAGCGGATATCCCTGTTTTGCCGAGATGGTGGCCACCGCATCGATGATCTCGAGTGCCGCCAGCACCGCGAACTCGCTGTCGTCCTCGCCGGCTATTGGATAGCCGAAATAGACCTGGATGGCGTCGCCGATGTAGCTGGCGGTCACGCCCTTGTGGCGCCGAACGACGCTGCTGCAGGTCTGCAGAAAGCTCTCGATCAGGCGTTGGAAATCCTCGGGATCCAGGCGGTCGGCATATTCGGTCGACCCCACCATGTCGCAGAACAGGATGGTGAGATAACGCCGCTCCGCAACAGACTTCGCCGGACTGCTGGGCAAAATCGGGCTAGCCAATGGAACCGGCGTGGTCAAGCTCCGGGACCCTCCTTGGTGCGGCGACCATGTAGCGCCCGGTCATGTTATCGCAAATCCCGGCGCTCACCAGCCGCTTTCGATCGCGTCAAGGTGGATCATCGAAGCTCGCCGCACTGAACATCGGCGTAGATCAAATGGTCTGCCTCGCTGAATGCCGCCTGGCTCTGGTCGAAGCAGAACCGTTTGGGCACCAGGCGGATCAAGGTGCGTCGGTTGCATTCGCCAGGCAGGTCGATCTGGAAGGTGCGCGGCGAGATCGACGGCGTCGGATCGCTCCATTTCGTGTGACCGGCAAACGAAACGTTCTCGATCAGCAAGCTGGAGCCGGCTGAGCCGACTGGACCGGAGATGGCCTCGATGCTGGTGCCCTTTGCCTCCTCGATGCTCGGATATTCACCGTTTTGCGGCGGATCCCCGTTTGCCGGAATCGCGCCCGCGCTGACTGCCACATTGATCCTGACATCGTCGCGCTCTGGGACACCCCCGTAGCCGTTGCGAAAGGTCCAGCTTACGCGAAGGACACGATTTCTAACCGCCTCTCCGGGCGGTGGAGGCAAAACCTGGATCTTGGCATCGGCGAGCGAAGAGCCTTCATCCTCCGCCTCTGGCGCCGGGCAGCCAGTGTAGAGCGGGCGGTAGCCGCACTCGGAGCCACCGGCTCCCCATAGACAGTCGCTCAGCTTCCGCCAATCCTCTGAGCTCAGTCGCGGTGCGCTGGAGGACAGGTCATTGCCGGAACCCGGCAACATCCAGGGATGGATGCCGCCGCTGCCGGCCGCCCAGTCCGTCCGGTGTGCGGCTATCTCGCCATAGACCGTCTGTTCCTCGTGCAACTCGAGCAATTGAACCCAGGTTGGCAACGTGACCGTCGGCTCATGCCCCGCTGCGTCCGCGGCAAAACGGCGGCCCGTGACTTGTGTGGTAAGCGTATGGCAGCTTGTGCAGTTGCCCGTCGGATCTTCGACCGTTCTGGCCTGGCTGAGTTCATTGCGGTAGGTGCCGGTGTAGCCGGAGCCGACCACGCGGAACGGCGCGCCCGGCAGCCGCGGCCGATGCGGTAGAAAATCTCCCAGGCTGAAGGCGGTCGATCTGGAATCGCCGGCTGAACGGAAACCGACCCTGCTCTGTTCAATGTGCGGATCGATCACATAGGGGCTTTTGTTGTCATGGCATGCATGGCACGAGATCTGGAACGTGGGATCGTAGATTTTCTGCGCCGCAGCCCTTCCGACTTCATCGGAATAGTTGCGCCCGCCCGGCGGAACGAAGGGCTTTGACCAATCGAACTCGCTCCAGTCCTTGCGGCCGTCGAAGAAGACAATTTCTCCGGATTTCCGGTTGAACCCGATGGTGCCGAAGACGGAAAACCTCGGGTCCGATCGCGTCCAGAAGGGATCGGTGCTGACCTCCTGACTGATATTGGATTTTCTGCAGAGGAACAGCCATTCAACGTTGCCGCGCACGACCCTTACGACACGTGAGTTCAGCCCACAGTAGGTCGTGCTGCCGGTCAGCGAAGGCTTGTCGCACTTTGGCAATGTCGCCGTCCATTTCACCACCTCGCCGTTCTCGTTCCTGTGCTCGAACTCCAGCGGAGAGCCCGGTTTTATCGGATTGGGCTTGAGGTCGACGACATTGCCGTCGACTTCAACCGGAATGACCTTCATTTGCGGGCTGTCGCAATCGCCGTCGGGAATAGGACCGAACACCGCCCGCGCTTCATCGCCGGACCTGGTTATGACGTCGGTGCTCTTCGAGGCCGGCGCCCAGAAGATGTCGGGGTTCCATCGCGTAACGGCGTCGGCGAACGACCTCCGATCAGATTCAGCCTGAGCGAAAGCGAAATCGGAGCCTTGCCTCTCACCGGCTTGCGGCGTCGATACAAAAGCTAAATGTCGAAGCCCGATCGCCCCGGACAACAGGAGAAACGCAATGCCGAGGACAGCGGCGATCAGCGCAACGACACGCATTTCAGCCCACTGGAGCGTGCCAGTGAAACCATAGCCGATCTTCAGGCGTCATCGCTTCTTGGCTGCGACAGAGCCAACAACATAGTCGGCGTAGACTGTGAGCGATTGAAATCGCCACGTGCCGTCGTTGCCCTTCACAAAGGAGGCCCGGGCATCCGCCGAATAGTCAAGAACCGGTGCCGGAGAGTGGGAGTCCTGCAGAGTGACCAGGACTATCGATTTGGTATTCACTGTCTTATCGTCAACCACATCGAACAAGGTGTTGGTTACCAGATGCCGGGTCTGGAGTTGATCGGTTTTCATTTTCTTTAATATTATTTTCATCTGCTCAAGAAGATCGTCTGGCGACTCCGGGCCAAAGTCGAGTGTCAACTTGAGGATACTGTCGCCTGAACTGCAAATCTGATAGTAAGACGATTTCGGTTCCGCAAAGAGGGCAGTGAACGCGGCCGCATTTCTTTCGTCGATCGTCCAGGCATAGCGGGACAAAAGATCTTGAATTGCCTGGCGATCTTCGGCCGGAGGATTCTCGAGATTCCAACCGGAAGTAGCATCTGCGCATGAATCAGCTGAAGCAGTGCCGCTGAAAGCAACACAGAACCCGAAAACCAGGGCAAAATTTCTCAAACAATTAGTGATTATGCCTTTCCGACGCTCGCTCATGATGGCCCCCTCTATGGAGCTTGATGGGAAAGTACCCGTTTATCTTATACCACACCGAAAAAGGTGTCAGTCGAAATCAGTGACGTTCGCGGCCACGGACATGATTTCGTGTTCCTGAATTTCTGAATTTGCGGTAAGTTTGAATCCCCCGGCCCGCAGCAATTCATACCCAATTGCCAGGTGGCCGCGGGCGATTCTGGTATGTTATGGCAAACTAAAAACTCGCGTAGACGCAGCAACACCGTCTAATCGTGGTTATATGGGGGCGTAAAATGCCAAGTATTGTTCGGAAATTGGCACTTATACTGTCGTTTTTTTTTAGCGTTATCCCGCTGGCGTTTGCGCAGCAGAATCTGGAAATTGAGATAGTTCTGCAATCGCGCCTGCCTTCTTATGGAAACGATACCCCCCTTATTATTGACTTTACTCTCACCAACCGATCGCGCAGCTCGATCAGGGTGCTCAGCTGGACCACGCCGATCAACGGCGTCTCCGCGGACTTGTTCTCAGTGACGAGGGGATCGCAGCCAATTCAGTATATAGGCCGTTTGGCAAAGCGAGGAGAGCCCACTGAGGCTGACTTCATCAATATCGAGCCCGGGCAATCGATTTCGGCGCCCGTCGATCTGTCATTGTACTACGCTATCTATGAAGCAGGGAACTATGCCGTTACCTATGATACCGAGGGAGCGGATCTGCTGGTCGGCCGTCCAGGCGCCCTGAGACGGGCGGCAGTTGTGAGCAACGCTGCCACGTTCAGGCTTCTGTCAGGTCGGATTCCTCCACAGCGGGTACCGCTGTCGGTGCCCGAATTCGACCAGTGTGACAGTTCTCAACAGGATGATCTTGGAGCTGCGCTGGCGGAAGCAAGCAACATAGCCTCGGCTGCCCTGCAGGTTTTGCAGAACACGCCTCCAGCCCAGCAACCCAGTTCCCAAAGATATCTGACCTGGTTCGGGGCGCATACCGCGGGGCTGTACGCAAGGGTCGCCGGAAATTTCTCGAAGATTTCGGATGCTCTCAGAAACAAGGCGATATCATTTGGATGCCACGGCAGCGATTGCGAACCAATCGACTATGCATATGTCTACCCGGACCAGCCTTACAAGATTTTTGTCTGTAGCAAGTTCTGGTACGCCGCCCTGCAAGGAACGGATTCGAGATCCGGAACCATCATACACGAAGTGAGTCACTTTGGCGTCGTCGCGGCGACAAGGGATTATGTCTATGGCCAAAATGACGCCAAGACACTCGCGGCTGAAAACCCACCTAGAGCCACATATAACGCTGACAATCATGAATACTTTGCCGAGAACAACCCGGATCTTCCGATGTGAGGAACGCCACACGCAACTGAGCTAGCATGGTCAGTTGGGAAGAGGCGCTTGCTTAGCTCTTGGGATCTCGTCGCCATGTTCGACGTGCTCGAGCACATCCCGGATCTGACTTTCCTCGGCCGCCTCAAGACCCGGCACCTGGCCGTCGCCGTCCCTTATTGCCGCTGGCGTGAGCTCGGCGCCGACGGCGACGCCTGGTTCCGCACCTGGCGCATGCGCCTCCCCAACGAGCACCTGCACCACTTCGACCCCGACTCGCTGGTGGCGCTGCTCGCCTACAACGGCTACGAGTGCGTGACGCTGAACTCATTCGAGGACGGCATCAGGCTGCGCCCCGGCGAAGCGGGCCCGAACATTCTGTCCGGGTTCTTTAGGAAGGTGTAGGCCTGCCAAGGCAGTGCCGGGCAGGGGGGCGTCCTCACGCGCGGCCTTCAGCTCCGCGAGCCAATCGGCGCATCGGGCGAGGAAAGATTGGCTCAACGGGGGATCGCAACCGGGTGTGCTACGGCATGTGCGCCGATAGATCATCGAATTGCGATGCGCCTAAAGACTTTGAGCAACCTAATTTGAGCACTATCTATAATTAACGTGTATTACTCAATTCAATAGGATATTGCGCAAAATTGTCAATTAGACTATCCGGTTATTCCCGCTTTCGCGAAAAGGTGCGCGGGAGACACCAATCAGAACTCGTGCATTCGTTGCTAGTCCAAGAGAGGAACAAGGGACGCCTGAATCGGCTTAAGACAAGAGGATTCCAGCTTGCGGGCCGGGTATTTGTCTGACATAATTTCGCGTTTCTAAGTTTTACACTGGGCAATTGGGGCATAGTGATGGCTAAGGAATCTTCGACGGCCGCTTCTTCAGCAAGCAAAGCGGAAGCAAATCTGATAGGTAATGCAGAGGGAAACGGGCTGAACTTTATGGCTCCCCAAGCGCGCGACGGCGGGCCCGGCGGTGACGCTCCAGGTGTCGACAAGATACGCGATCTGCTGTTCGGCAATCAGATGCAGGACTATGATCGCCGCTTCTCCAAACTTGAGGAACGGTTCCTGCAGCGGTTCAAGGATGTCGAATCCGAGGCCAAGCGCAATCTTGAGACCTACGAGTCGAATGCCAAGAAGCAGGTCGACTCGCTGGCGACGCAGTTGCGGAACGAAAAAGATGCGCGGGCCGAGGCCGACAAGGAGATCGACCGCAATCTTCGCGATCAAAATCAGGCGCTTGAAAAGCAGGTGCGCGCTTTGTCTGATCAATTGAGCGAGCTCGAGCGCGAAATAGCGGATCGCATGAACAGAAGCGACCAATTGCTGCGCGAGGAAATCAAGCAAAAGAATGAAAGCGCTCAAATGCTGATGGAGAAGATCTTTTCCGATCTCAGCAACGTCAAGACCGACCGGAATCTTTTGGCCGGCCTGTTTGTCGAGGTCGCGAAATGTCTCAATCAGGATCCCGTCGGCAGCAAGGGCAATTCGGAGCGTGGCTGGAAAGTGAGTTGATCGGAAGTTGACGTCGAGCGTCGAACCAATCAGCCTTCCTCAAAGACCAGCTTCGAACGATACCGGGATTGATCGCGAGGCTCTGGCTCGCCTGTTGGTGGAAATTGCCCGGAACGTCGATCCGGACAACCATGCGCTTTACGAAGGAATCCCAGCCGCCGATCATCGGCTGGAAAGGCTTCGCCAACTGCTCGTCGGCCACGAAATCTCGGAACTTTCACGCGTTACGCACCTGCTCGACGAACCTGAGCAGCTTGCGGCTGCAGTGGGGAGCGTTCTCCCCACCGCAGCCGCAGGGGCGTCTCTTGTGCAGCTCGGCGAGGCCCTTGCGCCAGCTGTCGAGAGGGCTGCGCAACGGTCCATCCAGAAGAACCCCAGCGCGCTGACCGATATATTGTATCCGGTGTTTCTGCCGGCCATTCGCAAGTCGATTGGCGAAAAGATTGACCAGACCTTCCAGTCGCTGAATGAATCTTTAAGGCATATATTTACCTGGCATGGCCTCAAGTGGAGATTTGAGGCCTGGAGAACGGGAACAAGCTTCTCCGAAGTCGTTCTCAAGCATTCTCTCGTCTATCGCGTGGAGCATGTCTTTCTCATCAGCCGCAGCTCCGGGCTTTTGATCGCGCATGTAACGGCCGAAAACGCGACCAGCGAAGACCCTCAACTGATTTCCTCGATGCTCAGCGCAATCCAGGATTTTGTGAAGGACTCGTTCAACGAGAAAGAAAACAGCGGCCTGGACACCATCCGGTTCGGAGAGCTTCGCCTCTGGTCGGAAGTCGGACCGTTTGCGACGCTGGTTGCGGTGATCAGGGGAAATCCGCCGGAGGAGTTGCATGACGTAATCCGCGACGTATTGCTTCGCATCCATGATCAGTCCTCGCAGGCTTTGGAGCGCTTCGACGGGGACACCTCGCAGTTACCCGGCGTAGAGACCCAGTTGCAGACCTGTGTCGAGCTGCAGCATACGGATTCAAAAGAGGGATTCCCGTGGCTGGTGGTGATGGCAGCCCTGCTGATTCTGACTGCGGCAGGCGCCTGGTTCTTTCTTTCCTGGCAAGCCGGGCAGCGCTGGCAGACGTATCTGTCGCGACTGGCGACGCAGCCGGGGATCGTCGTTTCCAAACAAGAAATTCGCGGCGGCCAGTTCTACATTGCCGGCCTGAGAGACCCGCTCGCCGCCGACCCGCAGTCGCTGTTGTCGGGAACGGAGGTCGATCCCGCCCGCGTTCATTCAAACTGGCAGTTCTATCAGAGCCTCGAGCCGGAATTCGTGCTGAAGCGGCTGACGGCGTCGCTGGCGCCGCCGGATTCGGTGCGGCTTTCAGTAGTCAATGGTCGCATCGTCGCCGAGGGTGAGGCGACCACCACATGGATCAACCGGGCGCGGGCCGCCGCCCAGCAGCTTTCGGCAGGCGGCCCGGTCTTCGACATCTCCGGGGTCCGCGATGTGAGCGCCGAGGAACGCTGGCAGGCCTATGTGTCGCAACTGGAGACCCAGCCTGGCATCATCGTCGCCGATCAGAATGTGCGCGACGGCCAATTCTATATCACCGGTCTGAGAGACCCGCTTGCCGCCGACCCGCAGTCGCTGTTGGCCGCAACGCAGGTCGATCCCGCGCGTGTTCATGCAAGCTGGCAATTCTACCAGAGCCTTGAGCCGCAGTTCGTGCTGAAGCGGCTGACTGCGTCGCTGGCGCCGCCGGATTCTGTGCGGCTTTCAGTAGTCAATGATCGCATCGTTGCCGCGGGTGAGGCCACCACTGCGTGGATCAACCGGGCGCGGGCCGCCGCCCAGCAGCTTTCAGCCGGCGGCCCGGTCTTCGACATCTCCGGGGTCCGTGATGTGAGCCCCGAGGAGCGCTGGCAGGCCTATGTGTCGCGACTGGAGACGCAGCCCGGCATCATCGTCGCCCAACAGAATGTGCGCGATGGCCAATTCTATATTACCGGCCTGAGAGACCCGCTTGCCGTCGACCCGCAGTCGCTGCTGTCGGGGACGCAGGTCGATCCCGCTCGTGTTCATGCAAGCTGGCAATTCTATCAGAGCCTTGAGCCGGTGTTCGTGTTGAAGCGGCTGACGGCGTCGCTGTATCCGACGGATAAAGTGCGACTTTCGATCGTCAATGACCGCATCGTTGCCGAGGGTGAGGCTCCCGACACCTGGATAGATCGGGCGCGCGCAGCGGCACGACAGCTTTCAGTAGGCGGACCGGAGTTCGACATCTCCAAGGTTCGTGATGTGAGCCCCGATGCACGCGCGGCGGAGCATTGGCAGTATTATGTGTCGCGACTTGAGGCCCAACCGGGAATCATCGTTGCTCAACAAACGGCGAGGGGCGGACATTTCTACATTTCCGGTCTGAGAGACCCTCTTGCCGCCGACCCGCAAGCTCTGCTGTCCGGAACGGAGGTTGATCCTGCCCGCGTTCATTCACAGTGGCAATTCTATCAGAGTCTTGATCCGAAGTTCGTGGTGAAGCGGCTGACGGCGTCCCTGTCCCCGCCGAAATCGGTTCGGCTTTCGATCGTCCAGGGTCGCATCGTTGTCGTGGGCGAGGCTCCTGCCGGCTGGATCAGCCGGGCGCAGGCCGCCGCCGACCAACTTTCGGCGGACGGAGTGGTTCTGGATGTCTCGCAACTGCGCGAGTTGAACCTTGCAGAACTTAATCATTTGAGAGAGGCCATCCAGACGACCGATATTTTCTTCTCTTCCGGTAGAGTTGTCCCGGGACCGGAGCAGACGCCGATACTCGACAGATTGGCTGATCAGTTGAAGGAATTCGCCGAAAATGCCCGCAAGGCAGGCGTGACAGCGCGGTTCATGTTGACCGGCCATTCGGACACAACGGGCCGTGAGACGGCCAACGCGTCGATCAGCGCCGCCCGCGCCGAGACAGTTCGCGCGCTTCTCAACAAGCGCGGCGTCGCTCCGGAACTGCTGCTGGTTCGGGGCGCCGGCACCTTTGAGCCGGCGGTGCCCGAAAATGAAAATAGTCGAACTGGGAACTCCACCAATCGCCGGGTTTCGGTTACGGTGAACCTGGAGTAGTGCGGAGCCCAGGATGCTGCAAAAAAAGATCTGCATGTTGGGTGGGTTTGCTGTCGGAAAGACGAGCCTGGTACGCAGGTTTGTCCAAAGCATCTTCTCGGAAAACTACCTGACCACGGTTGGCGTGAAAATCGACAAGAAGAGCGTCACGTTACCGGACAAAACCGTGGATCTGATTTTGTGGGATTTGGCCGGCGAAGACGATATCGGTTCATTCCGCGTCAGCTATGTACGAGGTGCGACCGGGCTCGTGCTTGTCGTCGATGGAACCCGGCCCGCTACTCTTGCCGTGGCGCTCACGCTGCGCGAGCGGGCCGAGGCCGAATTCGGCGCCATGCCGTTCGTATTGCTGTTCAACAAATCCGATCTGGCCGATCGGTGGGCAATATCGGATGGTGAGATTGACGAACTGAAGCAACGTGGATGGCAAATCTATCTGACAAGCGCGCTTTCGGGCGAACATGTTGATGATGCGTTTCGTCAGCTTGCTTCGATGATCGCCAAGTAGACCATGCCCAGAGTGCCGAAAGAAGTCAGAAGCTGGATATACGATTTCTTCTATAATGAGCGCTCTGCCGCATATCTGAAAATTGACGCCCGGCAATACATAGTCGCGAAGGGCGGCAGCACCGAACATTACGGGCTCTCGTCGCTTCGCATTGGCAAGCCCGTTGCCGATCAGCTTGAATTCATGGAAGGGCTGCTTCCTTGCCCGGAGCTTCCATATCAAATGCCCATGGTGGAACTGCCCGGCGGGCGTGTCGCGGACCTTCATCTCTTTGGCGACGGCGGCACGGTGTGGCTGCTCTTTCTCGACGCTACTCCCGAACGCGACAACCAGCAGCGGCTTCAACAGAAGGCATATGAAATGACGCTCCTGCAGGAGAGAGAGCGTCAACTCAATGCGAAGCTGCAGTCGACGAACGAGGCATTGAGGGAGAGCCAGGAGGGTTTGTCGCGCGAATACCGGCGCGCCGAATCCCTGCTCCTCAACATTCTTCCCGCATCGATCGCGGAGCGGCTGAAAGCGGACGAGCAAATTGCAGACAACCACGCAGAGGTCAGCGTGCTTTTTGCCGACATCGTCGGTTTTACGGAAAGAGCGCGGAGCGTCGGAGCCACGACGACGCTCGCTATCTTGAATTACTTCTTCAAGGCGGCGGATCTGCTCTCGGAACAACACGGCTGCGAAAAGATCAAGACCATCGGCGATTGTGTCATGGCGGTCGCCGGCCTGCCCACCGCGCGATCCGACCATGCGCAAGCCCTTGCGAACTATGCGCTTGAGCTGCGGGACGCGGCCAGGCGGGAGCGCTTCGCCGGCGAACCGCTAAGTCTCAGAATTGGAATTCACTCCGGACCGATCGTGGCGGGCGTCATAGGCAAAAGGCGGTTTGTCTATGACCTGTGGGGCGACACCGTCAATCTCGCCGCGCGCATTCAAAAGGCCGCGGAGCCTGATGAAATCCGTATTTCGGATGCAACCCACCAATTGCTCGGATCGGATTTTACTTGCGACCCGCTCGGGGAAACGGAATTGCGTGGCACCGGTCGTGTGCGAATGTGGCGGCTCCCGGCCTGATTTGCCGCTTGGCGGTGCCGACCCACCTTAAGCCAGTCAAACATCATTGTTTAGAATGTCCGCAGAGGTGCGCGAAGCTGTCGAGCACCAAGCGACCGCCAACGGTCTGTCCTGGGTCAACTCAGGACATCGGATCCTGAGATGCAACGTCCGCTGTCATTCTTCCCTGCACCGCCAGCAATTTGCGTTGGTTCGGTGGGAGGACGACGCGGACCTGTACTAGCTAGCGCGAGCGGACAGCTGCTTCTGTTATCCCACCCCCCTTGGCAACCCCTCCACCTTCCCTTAATCTCGCCTTTGAGAAAACCTTTTCCCAAATCGCTCCGCGTCCGCTGACCTCACCCGTCATCTTCGCGCAGGCGGCAAGAGAAAACCTTTTCCCAACTCAGGGAATTCGCCGCGACCATGTCTTCCGACGCCGAGCCGGCGCCAGTTTCCGCCAAGCCGCCGGTCACCCTGCGCGAGGTGGCGGCCGCGGCCGGGGTCAGCGTGGCGACGGCGTCCAGGGCGCTGAACGGGCAGGGGCGCATGACCGCCGAGACGCGCGAGCGCATTCGCGAGACGGCGCGGCGGCTCGGTTTCCGGCCGAACAGCCTGGCGCAGAGCCTACTTCGTAAGCGGAGCTTTACCGTCGGCCTGCTCACCAACGATACTTATGGCCGCTTCTCGCTGCCGCTGATGGCGGGCGTTTCGGATGCGCTGGTCGACAATGGCGTGTCGGTGTTCCTGTGCAATGTCGAGGACGACACGCGGCTCGGCCAGTTGCATGTCGAGGCCATGCTCGACAAGCGCGTCGACGGCATCATCGCCACGGGAAAACGCATCGACCGCCACCTGCCGGTCGACCTCTCCAATCTGCGCGTGCCCGTCGTCTATGCCTTCACCCAGCCCGATCCCGGCGCGGTAGGCCTTGTCTCCGACGATGCCGGCGGCGCGCGGCTGGCGGTCGAGCACTTTTTGCGGCTCGGGCGCCGCCGCATCGCCCATGTCAGCGGCCCGGAGAGCTTCGCGGTGGTGCACGCGCGCGCGCAAGCCTACCGCGATGTTCTCGAGGAGAACGGCCTGCCGGTCGCCGAGCCGCTGCTGGGCGCCTGGTCGGAAGCCTGGGGCCACGAGGCGGTGGCAAAGCTGTTCGGCAAGGCGGGCAGGGAAGGCTGGCCGGACGCGGTCTTCTGCGGCAACGACCAGATCGCCCGCGGCGTCATCGACGCGCTGCGCGAGCGCGGCATCAGCGTGCCCGACGATGTCGGCGTCATCGGCTTCGACAATTGGGAGATCGTGGCCGAGGCGACGCGCCCGCCGCTCACCTCGGTCGACATGAATCTTTCGACGCTCGGCCGCGAGGCCGGGCTTGCCCTGCTTTCGCTCGTGGGCGGCCAGCCGGCCGCGCCGGGCATCAGGAAACTGCCGTGCCGGCTGGTGGTGCGTCAGTCATGCGGCCGTCCGCCGGGCGGCTGAGGCAGAAACGAAACGGCCGTCGCGCAACGGCCAAACCGGGAGGAGAACCATGAGGAGGAATATCGTGAAGACCTTGATCGCCAAGTTCGCGCTTGCCGCGGCCGTGATCGGCGGCGGCCTGCAGGCCGCGTCCGCCGAGACCGCCAACATCTGGGTGCGCGCCGACGGCTCGAACTTCATGCCGCGCATCGTCGACGCCTTCAACAAGGCGCATAAGGACCAGATCAAGCTCGACATCATTCCGAACGCCGAGATCATCCCGAAATATGGCGCCGCCGCCGCCGGCGGCACCGCGCCCGACGCGCTGTCGCTCGACCTGATCTACACGCCGTCCTTCTCCGCCGCCGGCCAGCTCGAGGACATCACCGACTGGGCGAAATCCTTGCCCTATTTTTCCAGCCTGTCGCCGGCGCATGTGAAGACCGGCACCTATAAGGGCCGCATCTACGGCCTGCCGTTCTCGGCCGACTCATCGGTGCTGATCTGGAACAAGAAGCTGTTCAAGCAGGCGGGGCTCGATCCCGAGAAGGGGCCGGCCAACTGGGCCGAGATCGAGGCCGACGCCGAGAAGGTCAACGCGCTCGGCGGCGACATCAAGGGCTTCTATTTCTCCGGCAATTGCGGCGGCTGCAACATCTTCACCTTCACACCGCTGATCTGGGCCTCGGGCGGCGACATCCTCTCCGAGGATGGCTCGAAGGCGACGCTGGACAGCCCGCAACTGCGCGGCGCCATCGACCTCTACCGCTCGATGGTGAAGAAGGGCCTGGTGCCTGAAGGCGCGCAGACCGACACCGGCGCCAATTTCTTCGCCGCCTTCGCCGGCGGCAAGATCGGCATTTCGCCGTCCGGCGCCTTCGCCATCGGCGCGCTCAACACCCAATATCCCGACGTCGACTACGGCATCACTTTCCTGCCGGGCAAGGATGGCGGCTGGTCGTCCTTTGCCGGCGGCGACAATTTCGTCGTCACCAAGGGCACCAAGAAGATCGCCGTGGTGAAGGAGTTTTTGGACTTCGCCTATTCGCTGGAAGGCCAGACCATCCTCGCCAAATACGGCAGCCTGCCGGTGCGCGGCGACATCGCCAAGGACGCGCTGAAGGACCTCGATCCGCGCTACCAGGTGGCGGCCGAGGCGATGGCCAAGGGCAAGACCCCCTATACGGTGG
>NZ_RZSC01000539.1:0-4205 GCF_003998155.1 Mesorhizobium sp. M1E.F.Ca.ET.063.01.1.1 | reverse complement strand
ATCAAGAAGAATGCCGCCGCGGTCGTTGATGGCGACGACCTGCGCCTCCGCCGTCTTCAGATAGGCGTCGTCGCGAAACAGCGCTTCGGTTCTGTGCCCCATCACGCCACCTTTTCGAACGGCACCGAGATATCGGCCTTCTCTTCCATCCAGCCCGGCACCGGCAGGTTCTTGCCGCGCAGGAACTCGGGATTGAAGAGCTTCGACTGGTAGCGTGTCCCGTAGTCGGCGAGGATGGTCACGATGGTATGGCCCGGGCCAAGCTCGCGCGCCAGCCGGATGGCGCCGGCGATGTTGATGCCGGTCGAGCCGCCGACGCAGAGACCCTCTTGCTGGATCAGGTCGAAGATGATCGGCAGCGCCTCCTCGTCCGGGATCTGGTAGGAAAAGTCCGGCGTGAAGCCCTCGAGATTGGCGGTGATGCGCCCTTGGCCGATGCCTTCGGTGATCGAGCTGCCGTCAGCCTTCAGTTCACCGCTGGTGTAGAAGCTGTAGAGGGCGGCGCCCAGCGGATCGGCGAGCGCGATCTTGACTTGCCTGCTCTTGCCCTTCAGTCCGATCGCAACGCCGGCGAGCGTGCCGCCGGTGCCGACGGCCGACACGAAGCCGTCGACCTTGCCGCCGGTCTGGGCCCAGATCTCTTCCGCCGTGGTGCGGATATGGCCGTCGCGGTTGGCGACATTGTCGAACTGGTTTGCCCAGATCGCCCCGTTCGGCTCCGACCGCGCCAACTGCTCGGCGAGCCGTCCCGACAGCTTCACGTAATTGTTGGGGTTCTTGTAGGGCACGGCCGGCACTTCGATCAGCTCGGCTCCCAGGATCTTGATCGTGTCCTTTTTCTCCTGGCTCTGCGTATCGGGAATGACGATCACAGTCCGGTAGCCAAGCGCCTTGGCGACCAGCGTCAGGCCGATGCCGGTGTTGCCGGCGGTCCCTTCGACGATGACACCACCCGGCCGCAGCAATCCGCGCTGCTCGGCGTCCCTGATGATGAACAGGCCGGCCCGATCCTTGACAGATTGCCCCGGATTCATGAATTCGGCCTTGCCCAGGATCTCGCAGCCGGTTGCATCCGAAGCCTTGTTGAGCCGGATCAAGGGTGTGTTGCCGATCGCTTCGATCACATTACGGGGCATGAGGATTCCTTTATGCGTGCGGCGAGACCCTAGAAACCGGAGGCTTCGGTTTCAAGGCAAGATTTTGCCTGGTCCAGTCGCATTCCGGATGCTGCAACGCTCCCAATCATTTCGACGATATGCCCAAAAGCGCTCTTTTCATCCGAATTCTACATCGCTAGAGCACTGACCCAGATAATTCGCAGGACTACTTTCAATGACACTCTACCGGGCCAATCCGAAGGACGGTGTCGCCTGGATCACCGGCGGCAGCAGCGGCCTCGGCCGGGCGCTGGCCAAGGATCTCGCAAGGCAGGGTTATACAGTCGCGGTGACGGCGCTGCCGAGCGATCCGGTCGACACGCTGCTGGTCGAGACGGCGCAGATGACCGGCCGTGTAGAATCTTTTCCCTGCGACGTGACCGACGAAGAAGGAATGGCACGGACGGTCGCCGCGATCGAGAAGGACATGGGGCCGATCGTGCTTGCCGTCTTCAACGCCGGCAACTACATCGCCACCCCGGGCGAACACCTTGTGGTGCGCGACTTTCACCGCTCCTTCGCCGTCAATTATTTCGGCATCGTCAACGGCCTGGTGCCCGTGGTCGACTATATGCGCGCGCGGGGGCGCGGGCATGTCGTTCTGGTCGGATCGGTCACTGCCTATTCCGGCTGGCCGACCACCGCGGCCTATGGCGGCACCAAGGCGGCGATCAACATCCTGGCGGAATCGCTGAAATACGACTTCGACAAGATGAACATCCGCATCCAGGTGATGAATCCGGGCTTCGTCGACACGCCGCTGACCGAAAAGAACATGCTGCCGATGCCGGGCCTGATGCCCGTTCACCGGGCGTCGCGCCGCATGGCGCGAGGCATCCGGAAGGGCGGTTTCGAAGTCACCTTCCCGTATCACATTAGCTGGCCCTTGAAGCTGCTCGGTCTGCTGCCGCGGCCCATAGGCCGCCTGGTGATCGGGCTGACCACGAGCTGGTGGGCACGGCCATTGAATTTCGACCGCAAGATGCCCGGCAAGACGGGCACCTCTCCAGACCAGGCGGCATAGACATGCCACCCAAACTGCGCAGCAGGCTTGGGATTGCAACATGCGAAGAAGAATAGCGCGCGTCGCATAGACCCGCTCAGGCGTGCCTTAAGCCGGCAACACTGCGATTGCCTGCCGGCGAATGCGGCCATAGGTTGAGAATTGTTGCTTGGAGTCGGCGATGGGGCGGCGGATCGTGCTTGCGGTACTGGGTCTAGCCGTCATCCTTGTCGCTGGTTTCTTTCTCGGCCCACGTGTGGCGGTTTCTACGACAATCCGCTTCGATCCGTCGGTGATCGGCGACGATCCACAGGCATATCTGGCGCGCGAAGAAGCCGCCGTGCCCAATATCCGCGACGGCTTGGACAAGGAAATCATCTGGGCGAACCCGATGGTTCACGCCAAGACGAAGCTTGCGATCGTCTACATCCATGGCTTTTCGGCCTCGAAAGGCGAGGTGCGCCCGCTGCCGGACGACGTCGCCGACGAATTGGACGCAAACCTCTTCTACACCCGCTTGACCGGTCACGGGCAGGACGGCGCCGCCATGGCCGAGGGCAGCGTCAACGCATGGATCAACGACTATGAAGAGGCTTTAGCCATCGGCCGCGCGATCGGTGACAAGGTGATCGTTATCGCCACCTCGACCGGCGGCTCGCTGGCGACATGGGCGGCGACCCAGCCTGGCGCCTCCGACGGCGTCGCGGCGATCGCGTTCATCTCGCCGAATTTCGGCGTCAAGGCGTCCGGCGCCGAACTCCTGACCATGCCTTGGGGTAAACAGATCGCCGAGATCGTCGGCGGCAAGGAGCGCAGCTTTCCGCCGCGCAACCCGCTACACGAAAAATTCTGGACCACCAAATATCCGATGGCGGCGACGCTGCCGATGGCCGCGCTCACCGATCTCGCCTATGGCGCGCCGGTCGAGAAGGCAACCATCCCTGCCCTGTTCATCTTCTCGGATGCCGACAAGGTGGTGCGGCCGGACCGCACGCGCGAGATCGCCGGCCGCTGGGGTGGCCCGCACGAACTGGTGCCGGTCGACGATACCGGCGACCCGGACAACCACGTCATTGCGGGCGATGCGCTGTCACCGCAGACCACGGCCTTTCTCACCGAGCGTATCGTGGTCTGGGTGAAGGCGCTCATGCAGCAATCAAGCCAGTGAAATTGGAAACGGCCGGAGTAACACTCCGGCCGTCCGTGCCCATTTTCCATCAGGCGTTGGTAGAGACTTAAGCCGCGCGGTTCGCCGGCCGCTTGCCGCCGAAACGACGCTTGTTGTTGCCCTTGAAGCGCTTGAAGCCATCAGGCTTGCGCTCGCCATTCGGCTTCGCGCCTGCCGGACGTTCGCCTTGCGGCTTCGGCGCGAATTGCCGCTCGCCGCTGGGCTGGCCGCCGAAGCGCTTCTTGCCATTGTTGCCGCTGCCGGGGCGACGGCCATCGCGGCGGCCGCCGTGATGCTCCCGATCGTTGGCCGGCTCGAAATGGCGCTCGGTCTTTTCCTTCGGATCGCGCTGCGGATCAGGGCTGCCAAGATGATCGGCGATGACCGGCAGCCGCATGCGGATGATGCGCTCCACCTGCCTCAGCTTGCCGTTCTCCGACGGATCGCAAAGCGTGATCGCGATGCCGTCGCGGCCGTTGCGGCCAGTGCGGCCGATGCGGTGGACATAGCTTTCCGCTTCATCCGGCAGGTCGAAGTTCACGACATGGCTGATGCCGGGCACGTCGATGCCGCGCGCGGCGATGTCGGTCGCCACCAGGATGCGCACCGATCCGTCGCGGAAATCGTTGAGCGCCTTCTGGCGCGCGTTCTGCGACTTGTTGCCGTGGATGACGGCGGCGTTGAAGCCGTCGCGGGCAAGGTCCTTGGTGACGCGGTCGGCGCCGTGCTTGGTGCGCGAGAACACGATCACCGAGCGCATCGCCTCGTCGGCCAGCATCTTGGACAGCACCTGGCGCTTCTGCTTGGTGCGGGCCAGCACCACGCTCTGCACGATCTCGGCCGCGGTCGTGCTCTGCGGCGCGACCTCGATACGAAC
>NZ_RZSC01000538.1:0-4214 GCF_003998155.1 Mesorhizobium sp. M1E.F.Ca.ET.063.01.1.1 | reverse complement strand
CTCTATCTTGTTCGGCTTGATCAGTTCCTGCCAGTTTTTCTGGATCATTGTGTCTTCCTTCCTTTGACCCGCCACCATCCAATCGTGGCGGGCAGCCTGGAAATCCGCGCAGCAGCGCCTCGGCGCTCACGCGGTGTTCAAAAATATTAGACGCGGCGCTTCTTACGCGGGCGGCAGCCATTGTGCGGGATCGGCGTCACATCACGGATCGAGGTGATGGTGAAGCCGGCCGCCTGCAGGGCGCGCAGCGCCGATTCGCGACCGGAGCCGGGTCCGCAGACCTCGACCTCAAGCATGCGCATGCCGTGTTCCTGGGCCTTCTTGGCGACGTCCTCGGCAGCCATCTGGGCGGCGAACGGGGTCGACTTGCGCGAACCCTTGAAGCCCTGGGCGCCGGCCGACGACCAGGCAATCGAATTGCCCTGCGCGTCGGTGATAGTGATCATCGTATTGTTGAAGGTCGAATTGACGTGGGCAACGCCCGACGAGATGTTCTTGCGTTCGCGGCGGCGAACACGAGCGGTTTCCTTGGCCATGGTAGTCCTTTCAGTTGATCTCTACACCGCCGTAACGCCAGCGGCTCCACCTTTAGAAGCGAGTAGTGAATAGGGAATAGCGAATAGAGTCCCCTACTCGCTAATGGCTACTCGCTATTCGCTCAATTACTTCTTCTTGCCGGCGATCGCCTTGGCCGGGCCCTTGCGGGTGCGCGCATTGGTGTGCGTGCGCTGGCCGCGGACTGGCAGCGAGCGGCGGTGACGCAGGCCGCGGTAGCAGCCGAGGTCCATGAGCCGCTTGATGTTCATCGAGACTTCGCGGCGCAGGTCGCCTTCGACCTGATAGTCGCGGTCGATCGTCTCGCGGATCTGCAGCACTTCCGCGTCGGTCAGCTGGTTGACGCGGCGGTCCGCCGGGATGCCGACCTTGTCGACGATCTCCTGGGCAAACTTCTTGCCGATGCCGTGAATGTACTGAAGCGCGATGACGACGCGCTTGTTGGTCGGAATGTTGACGCCGGCTATACGAGCCATTTGTTCTCATCTCCATGTGGGCCGGACGTGCCGGCGCTATCTAAGTTGCCCCGCGTCCGGTGGAGGCCGGCCCTTGCGGGAGTTTCCTGGTTCAAAACGACTGCCCTGCCCTTGCGGGCAAGCAAAGTCCATGCCTGACAGGAAGACGGGCCGCCATACCCCAACGGCTCCCTCCAGTCAAGCGCAATCTTTGCTTGTCGGAACGACCTACCTCGCCGTCGCCGCGAGCACCTTCTCGATCTCCGCGGTCACCCCGTCGATACTGGCCATGCCATCGACGGTCTTCAGCCTGCCTTTGGCGTAATAATAGCCGGTCAGCGGCGCCGTCTTCTTGTAATATTCCCGCAGGCGCTCCTCGAACACAGCCGGGTTGTCGTCCTTGCGTACAGGCTGGCCTGCGGCCTGGGCATCCTCAGCGCGCTTGACGATGCGTCCCACCAGCGCCTTGTCGTCGACGACGAGCTCGATGACACAGTCCAGCGCAATATTGCGCTCCGAAAGCATAGCCTCCACGGCATCGGCCTGTATCAGCGTGCGCGGATATCCGTCGAGGATGAAGCCTCTGGCGCAATCGGGCTGGTCGATCCGTTCGGCGACGATCGCGTTGACGATCGCATCCGACACCAGCTCGCCGGCATCCATTACAGCCTTGGCACGCTTGCCGACCTCGGTTCCGGCCTGGACGGCGGCACGCAGCATGTCACCCGTCGAAAGCTGGGGTATGCCATGTTTGTCTACCAGTCTCTGTGCTTGCGTCCCCTTGCCCGCTCCTGGCGGCCCAAGCAATATCAGCCTCATCTGCTCCTCTTACCCCCACGCAACTTCGACTTCTTGATCAGGCCCTCATACTGGTGCGCGATCAGGTGACCCTGAATCTGCGCCACCGTGTCGAGCGTGACACTGACCACGATCAGAAGCGATGTGCCACCGAGGTAGAAAGGTACGCCAGTCGCTGAAATCAGGAACTCGGGCAGCAGACACACCAGCACCAGGTAGACGGCGCCGATGACGGTGATACGCGTCAGAACATAGTCGATATATTCGGCGGTGCGCTCGCCCGGCCGGTAGCCCGGGATGAAGCCGGAATGCTTCTTGAGCTGGTCGGCCGTGTCCTTCGGGTTGAAGACGATCGCCGTGTAGAAGAAGGCGAAGAAGATGATCATCGCCGCGTAGAACACCATGTAGAGCGGTTGGCCGTGGCCGAGGGAGGCCAGAATCGTGCTCGCCCAGGCCGGCAGGTTCGTCGTCTGCGAGAAGCCAGCGACCGTTGCCGGCAGAAGCAGCAGCGAGGAGGCGAAGATCGGCGGGATGACGCCCGAGGGGTTGAGCTTCAGCGGCAGGTGCGAGGTGTCGCCCTGGAACATGCGGTTGCCGACCTGACGCTTCGGATACTGGATGAGCAGGCGCCGCTGGGCGCGCTCGAAGAAGACGATGACACCGATGACGACGACCGCGAGCACGATGATCGCGAGAATGAGGCCGGTGGACAGCGCGCCGGTGCGGCCGAGTTCCAGCGTGCCGGAGATGGCGCGCGGCAGGCCGGCGACGATGCCCGAGAAGATGATCAGCGAAATGCCGTTGCCGATGCCACGGGCGGTGATCTGCTCGCCGAGCCACATCAGGAACATGGTGCCGCCGACGAGCGTGACAACCGTCGAGATGCGGAAGAACATGCCGGGATCGTTGACGATGCCATTGCCGCCCTCGAGGCCGATCGAAATGCCGTAGGCCTGCACCAGAGCGAGCAGCACCGTGCCGTAGCGCGTGTACTGGTTGATGATCTTGCGGCCCTGCTCGCCTTCCTTCTTCAGCGCTTCCAGCGATGGGATGACCGAGGTCATCAGCTGCATGATGATGGAGGCGGAGATGTAGGGCATGATGCCCAGCGCGAAGATCGCCATGCGCTGCACGGCGCCGCCGGCAAACATGTTGAACATGCCGAGCACGCCCTTGCTTTGCGAGGAGAAGGCCTGCGCGAAAGCGTCGGGATTGATGCCGGGAAGCGGGATGTAGGTGCCGAGGCGGTAGACGAGCAGCGCGCCGATGGTGAACCAGATGCGCTTCTTCAGATCCTCGGCCTTGGCGAAGGCCGCAAAATTCAGATTGGAGGCTAGTTGTTCAGCAGCCGAAGCCATGCCTGATTCTCCGCTAGGTCACGCTCGATGCCCGCAGCTCAGGCGGTGCGTGTCACCGAAGCTCACGAGATAAGCTCCGGACCGTAAACATGCAAGCGGCCGCGTTGACGCGGCCGCCTAATTGACTAGATCGAAGCGCGCTTCGCCGGCAAAAACGAAGTCATTCCCGCCGGCCGTGCTTCAAATCGCCGTTACTCGGCGGCGGCCGCTTCCGGCAGCTTCACCGAACCGCCGGCCTTCTCGATCTTCTCGATCGCCGCCTTGGAGGCACCGGCGACGTCGAAGCTGAGCTTGGCCTTGAGCTCGCCGTCGGAGAGAACGCGCACGCCGTCCTTGGCGCGGCGGATGACGCCGGCGGCAATCAGGGCCTCGGCCGTCACGGTCGCCTTGGCATCGAGCTTCTTGGCATCGACAGCAGCCTGGATGCGGGCGAGCGACACGACGGTGAAGCTCTTGCCGAACAGGTTGTTGAAGCCGCGCTTCGGCAGGCGACGGTAGAGCGGCATCTGGCCACCCTCGAAGCCGTTGATGGCGACGCCGGAGCGCGCCTTCTGGCCCTTGACGCCGCGACCGGCGGTCTTGCCCGAGCCGGAGCCGATGCCGCGACCGAGGCGCTTCCTGGAATGCGTGGCGCCGTCCTTGTCACGCAGATCGTTGAGTTTCATCTTCGTTCTCCTGCGCTTCCGTTCAGGCCTCGTCCACGACGCGGACGAGGTGCTGGACGGCGGCGATCATGCCGCGCACGGAAGGGGTATCTTCCAGCGTGCGCCGCTTGTGCATCTTGTTGAGGCCGAGGCCGACCAGCGTCGCGCGCTGCTCCTTCGGCCGGCGGATCGGCGAACCGATCTGCTCGACGGTAATGGTCTTGGTAGCTTTCTTGGCCATGGTCTAAATCCCTGGTCAGCGTCGACTATTCTTCGGTCGCAACGGCGGTGCCGCGGCGAGCCTGAAGGGTCGAATACTTGATGCCGCGCGCGGCAGCCACATCCTTCGGATTCATCTGGCTCTTCAGCGCGTCGAAGGTGGCGCGAACCATGTTGTAGGGGTT
>NZ_RZSC01000537.1:0-4220 GCF_003998155.1 Mesorhizobium sp. M1E.F.Ca.ET.063.01.1.1 | reverse complement strand
ACGCCATGGAGGACGGCCGGCTGAAGCTGTTCGGCCAGGAGATCCATCGCCTGGGCAGGCCCTGGGAAGAGAACCGCCATGTCGAGGTGCTGGCGCGGCTCGAAGGCCGCAATGGCAAGCTGATCCCGCCGGGTGAGTTCATGCCGGTGGCCGAACGCTTCGGCCTTGCCGCCCGGCTCGACCGCTGGATCATCCGCGCGGCACTGGCGCGCCACGGCAAGGCGATGCGCTCCGGCGCCATCTCGCTCGGCTTCAACCTGTCGGCGCAGACGCTCTCCGATCCGCAGCTCTGGGACTTCGTCGATGCCGCGATCGCCGGGAGCGGCGCGCCGCCATCCGGCATCGGCTTCGAGATCACCGAGACCGCCGCCGTCACCAATTTCGACGCGGCGGAAGAATTCGTGCGCAAGGCCAGGTTGCGCCGCTGCCGCGTCAGCCTCGACGATTTCGGCGCCGGCATGAGCTCCTTCGAATATCTGAGGCGCTTCCCCATCGACGTCATCAAGATCGACGGCTCCTTCGTCGAGCACATCGCCGAAAGCCGCTTCGACCGCGAGATCGTCTCGGCGATCGCCGGCATTGCCAGAAGCATGGGCAGCGCCGTGGTGGCCGAGAAGATCGAGGAAAAGAGCGCGTTGGAGATCCTCATGGGCATGGGGGTCGCCTATGGCCAGGGCTATTTCCTGCACAGGCCCGAGCCGCTCGAGGCGATCGTGGCGCGGGCGGCCGGTGGCGCGGCGCCGTTTGAAAGACCGCATGCCCGAGTGGGCGGCATAAAATAAGCAAACGCTAAAATTGAAACCGCTCGTTTAAGCGCGCCGTAATCCGGCAAGGCAATGATCCGCACCGACAATCGGATCGGAGCGACGAGATGAAGACCCTTCCAACGCTGGCGGCAACCGCAATCGGCCTGCTCGGCATCTTTGCAACGCAGCCATCCTTCGCGGGTTCGGACCATGGCGGCCAGGTGACCGTGGCTGAGGATGACGACGACCAGGGCGCCGCCGCCGGCGATGACGGTGACCACGCCGTCGCCGAGAATGACGAGGCCGATCATGAGGGCGACGGCGTCGGGACGGGCTCGCATGACGGCGACCAGGACGAGGATGGCGATCACCAGGGCGGCGATCACGACGGCGGGGACAGCGACAGCCATGACGGCGGCGGCGACAGCGGTGGCCACGATGGGGGCGGGGACAGCGGCAGTCATGACAGCGGCGGCGACGACTGACGATCGGCGTTGAAAGCCGCAATCTCCCGGCGGGGGACCGCCCGGCGGGCAGCGGAGGGGCGCTGCCTGCCGGCCTGCCGCGCGCCAGGAAACTGAGGCAATTCCAGGAAAAGCCCGCAACGGTTTTCCGTCCTGAATCGCATGAAACAAACACTTGGAACGGTTCATCGATCCCATCAAAACGCTGAACCGCTCTAGGAAATTCTTAGGATTATTGGGCTACGGCCTTGCCGAACCGACCTTTGCTTTGCTCAAGGCATGATGTCTTGGCTCGAATATCCGGCACCCATTCCATGACGGACGGGTACCGTCGAGGCCAGCAATGTCTTCACTCCCCACGCTGAATAACGCCGCCCTTTCGATCCTGCAGCAGCAACGCCCGGCGTCGGCGGCCGGATCGGCAGGAGACGGTCTCGTCGCGAACATCAATCGCACCCCCGCCGATCTCGGCTCCGGCGCGCCGCTCATGGCCGAAATTTCCCAATCCATGTTCAGCCTGGACGGCCTCAACGTCACGGCGACAAAGGTCCGGCTGATGGAGCGCGCGGGCAAGGAGTTCGGCCTCGACCAGGGCGACTACGAATCCGTGATCTCCTATGGCACGGCCGTCAAGAACGCGGTCGAGGCGCTGAAGCGGCAATCCCCGTCCGCGATCGCAGAGATCGAAAGGCAGCTTGGCCTGGATCAGCTTGGCGTTTCGCTCGATACGCTGGTCAATTCAATCGCCGATCCGCAAAGCAGCGACGGCGACAGGTTGGACGCTGCGCTGGAGAGGGAAGCTGGCAAGCAAGGCGAGGGGAAATCTGCTTCCATCCAGCCAGACGAGATCGGTCTTTACGGTGGCTGAGGGCGCGTGCCGATCTCCCCTCATCAAGGGGGGAGATTACATCCGCTCAGTGACTCACCTCTCATTCGACGTCGGGCCGAACTCAGCCCTCCGCCTTCATGGTTCGCGCGATCTCAAGCAGCTTGTCGCGATCATGCCCATGCTCGCGGATCAGCTCGCGCGCCTGCTTGGGCGAGAGATCGGTGTTTTCGGCCAGGAACCGCACGTCCGGATCGTCGCCGCCCTTGGTCGGCAACCGGCTGGGTGACGGCGCATGACCGGCGCCCGGGCGGTTCGGGATCTTGCCGTTAGGCTGGTTCATCGTAAAACTCCCGTTGTTGCCGCTCCAGCCCGCCGTCCCGATGACCTGCCGCGTGCCTGCTTCTTGCGGCGCAGCTCCTCATCGGTCCCGACGATTTGCTTCGACCCGCCGGTGATAGCGGTCGAGACGACCGCCGGCGGATCGCTCGCCGGGAAACTGTCCTCCAGACCGGACTGCAACTGTTCCTCCAGCGTCTCCGGAATCTCCGAGCGCCCTTGCGTGCGGCGGTCGTCGATCTCCTCCAGATCGCTCTTCGTGTCGGGATGGCTGCGCACATTCCTCATCGTCGACACAATCAGCTCGATCGCGAATTCACGCATGGCGTCGGCATGTGGCGCGGCGATATCCGTTTCCTCGACAAGCCTGATCAGCGACGTCTCCATCTCGCCCAGTTCTTTCAGGCCCTGACAGCGGGCCAGCCGTTGCGACAGCGCGTTGATGAGGGCGGGAGCAAAGGTCGAGTAGGCTTGCACGCGTGTCTCGTCGACGCGTTCGGGATGAAGGGTCTGCAGCGACATCGGAGCCTCCACTGGTTGTCCCGCCGATAGCGGCCGCCTTGCTGGACGGCCGCTTCTAGGCAACTGCGGGAGGCGCGACTGGTTCCATCAGGGAGAGAATGGCTGATGCGGCTATGTCCCTCGCCCCGGCACGGATCGGCGCCAGCATGCGGTCCCGACTGCGAGCCAAGACCGCACGACCGCATCAGGTCCTTGGCATGCGAATGACAGCCACGTCAGGCGGCCGCCCGCAAGGCCCGTTCGTTGGCGCCGCTTTCGCCGAGCTTGGTCAACGCCTCGTCGGTAGCGGCTTCTTCCTTGAGCGTCTCACGCAGCAGCGGCAACGCGTCGGCCAGGCCGAGTTGCTCCGCCCAGGCAATCAGCGTGCCGTAGCGCGCTATCTCATAGTGCTCGACCGCCTGGGCGGCGCCGACAAGGCCGGCATCGAGGGCAGGTTCCTCCTCATACTCCTCGAGAATCTCCGCGCCTTCTTCGAGAATGCCGTCGATCGCCGGGCAGGTCTTGCCCCTGGCGGCCTTGCCGATGAGTTCGAAGACCTGTTCGAGACGGTCGACCTGGCCTTCCGTCTCCAGGCGATGCTTCTCGAACGCCGCGCTCAGTTCCTCGGACTGTGCCGCCTTTGCAAGCTTGGGCAATGTCTTCAGGATTTTCTTTTCCGCGTAATATATGTCTTTCAGGCCGTCTACGAAAAGGCTTTCAAGGCCGTTCGCCGCCCCGGATTTCTTCGCCATTGTTGCGCTCCATCGATTTGAATGACACGTCGATTTTGAAAAAGGGAAAGCGCCCGCGTCAGCGGGCACCGGTTCGAGATTTAGGACTGGCCGCCCGTGCGGCCTGCTTCGGAAGCCCGTTCGCGGTCTTCGGCAAAACTGCCGCTGCCGCCTCTGTGCTGACCCATGTTGCGGTTTTCAGCTTGCTGCTGCCCGCTGCCGCGACGCCGATCCTGGTCGCGGTTCTTATGGCTCTGCTGGCCGGCCTTCACATGCTGTTCGTGGCGTCCACCTCGATTGGGCATATCTGAACTCCATCTTGTCCCGGATGGTCTTGGTGTGAATTCAAGGGAGGTTTGACTTCCTTGAATAGGAAGAACCGGCGCCCGCGGCGGCCGTTCCGCGCGAAATATTTTGTGAATAGCGCGGCGGCGATCGTCGACCCGCCGGTCGGAAATGGGAATGAGCAGCGAGCCGCCCGCTCGCTGCTTGCAGGCCATGGTCCGAGCAGTTCCTACGACCGAGGTCCGAGGAGCCCGAGCATTAGGCCCGGCAGAGCAACCAAAGCATGCGTTTCGAGTTATTGGGCGGTCGTCGATGGACCCCCCTCCGT
>NZ_RZSC01000536.1:0-4221 GCF_003998155.1 Mesorhizobium sp. M1E.F.Ca.ET.063.01.1.1 | reverse complement strand
CTGCAGCTTATGCCGGGCATCGGCCCTTCCGCCGCCTCGCAGATCGTCGAGGCGATGGCCACCTCGCTGGACGAGACGATGGGCCTTGCCCGCTTCCGGCCGCCTCAGCGCGCGGCAGAGGACTGGCCGGTCTTCCTCGACATCTACAGCGGGCTGCGTGCCGGTCCCAAATGGCCGGCCGACCTCGAACGGATCAGGCTGTGGTACGAGCCGCATATGGAACGCATCCATGAGGATGCGATCACCCGCCGGGCCGACCTGTTGCAGCTCGAGCAGATCGCGTCCGGCTACCCCTCGCGCGAGCGCTTCCTCACTGAGCTCACGCTCGACCCGCCGGATGCCACCAGCGACCAGGCCGGACCGCCGCATCGCGACGAGGATTATCTGATCCTGTCGACCATCCATTCGGCCAAGGGCCAGGAGTGGAAGAACGTCTTCGTGCTCAACACCGTCGACGGCTGCATCCCCGCCGATCTCGGCGTCGGCACCAAGGAGGACATCGAGGAGGAGCGCCGGCTGCTCTATGTGGCGATGACGCGGGCGAAGGACAGCCTGCATCTGGTGGTGCCGCAGCGCTTTTATCCGCACAACCAGCCGGTGCGCGGCGACCGCCACATCTATGCCTCGCGCACCCGCTTCATCCCGGCCTCGATGCTTTCAGCCTTCGAGCAGACGTCGTGGGCGAGCGCGCGCATGGCGAACGATCCGCGGACCCAACCCCAGGTCAAGGTCGATCTCGGCGCGCGCATGCGCGGCATGTGGAAATAGCGTCCGCCCCGAGCATCGCCGAACCCTCCACCCCAACTCGCCAAGCCGCTCGCGGCCGGTTTGCGGCCTTCTCCATGGAACTTTTCACCCGGCAACGGATTTCCGTTAGTAAAATCTAATGCAAGGAGGCAGTTATGAAGAATCTCATTCTCGCCGCCATGATGGGCGTGGCTAGCTTGGCGCCAATGACGGTTCCGACACAGGCAGTAAGCCTGACCATAACCACCGACGACGGCATGGGCAGATACGATGACGATTACTACTGGCGCCGCCATCACATGCGCGACGAGTGGCGCTACAGAGACCGATACGAGATGCGCGACGATTGGCGCTACAGAGGCCGATATGAGATGCGAGGCGGATACCGCTACGGCCACAATCGCGACTGCATGGTCAGGGTGCACAAACGCTGGCATCACCACCACTGGGTCGTGAATAGAGTCTGGAGCTGCGGCCTCCACAGAGGCTGGAGGGACTAGCTCGGGATGCTATGGTCGACGCGTGACGCAGGCCTCGAGCCTCCCATGAAAACAGGTGGAAAATGCGCTTGATTCCATCGACGATGAGTTGGCGGCAGCGGCTCGGTGAACTGGCGGGCCAACTTTTCGTCAACATCGCCGCGGCGCTGATCGCAGGGATCGCGATCCTCTTGCTGGTGTTGTCGGCGCACTACCAGGTTCCGCAACTTCCACCGGAAGTGGCAATCACCGCCGGCGCCGGCCAATAGCTCTGGCGGGGCAGGCGCGAAAAGATCCCCGAACGTGGAACCTCGCGCCGCAAGGCGCGTTGTGTGGCGTCCTACCCCAAGACCGAGGGTGGCAGCCCGCCATCCTCTGCCCAATCCGAGAGGTCTAAATGTACGACAGGATGTCCTTCGCCCCGGTCGCGCTCAGTGTCGGCGCCGGCCACAAACGCATGATAGCCTCGCTGTCCGACATGCATGTGTTCCTGACCGAGTTCCCGCCGTCGCGCCGGCGGCTGAGCTACGGCGTCGCGGTGAAGGCCTGCGAAGCCGCACGGGCCGGAGAAATTTCCGTCGAATCGGCGCGCGACGCGCTGGTCACCTTCGCGGTGACGGCCGGCATCCTGTGGCCGTCCGACCAGCCGATCGTCTCGGTGAAGCCAGTCGCGCGCGCCCATGGTGGCTTCGCCGCCTGATATTGGCAGGCCCCGCACAGCCCGATGGAGGGCCCGCCAGACCCGCCTGAGATGATTTTCTCGGGCGGGTTTTTCTCGTTCAACCCAGCCTTCCGCTGCCCCGGCCAGATTCCACGAAAGTTTTCCGGCGCTGCGTGAAACATCGCATAGAACATACCACTGCGTGAAGCAGCGCACAGAACGGTCCCTTGCGTGAAACATCGCACAGAACATTCGCCTTGCCGGTGCAGGTTTGCGAACGTGCGGCAAAGAAGCGGATGTTTTCGCGCAACCTATCAATGGAACGTGCTGGAGACGTCGTCCAACAACACGTTGCGCGGACTTTCGAAGCTTACCTGGTCACGCCCGTTCGACTTCGCCTTGTAGAGATGCCTGTCGGCGACCTGGAACATGTGGTGATAGGTGGTGGGTCCGTTGAAGGCGACGCCGCCGATGCTGACCGAGAGAGGCCATGGCTGCCCGCCGGGCGCGAACCCGGCCTCGCGGATGCCCAGCCTGATCGATTCCGCGACCAGGAAGGAGCGCGTCGCATCGGCGCCCGGAAGAAAGACCGCGAATTCCTCGCCGCCGATGCGCCCGACGATGTCGGGGCCGTGAAGTTGGCCCTGGATCGTCCTGGCGATCAGCTTCAGCGCCTGATCGCCGCAATCGTGGCCGAGACGGTCGTTGATCGACTTGAAATGATCGGCGTCCACGATCAGCAGCGCGCCGGTATCGGCGACGGCATGGCCGCGCGCCTGCTCTAGATAGGCTTCCACCAGCATCGAGAAGGCGCCGCGGTTGAAGACGGCCGTCAGGCTGTCGGTCGCGGCGACGATGCTGAGCTCTTTCTGGGCGATCGCCAACTGGCGCATCTTCCACATCAGGAAGAACAGGAAGGAGCCGCCAAGGACGAGCGGCAGGAACAGGTCGGTGAGCTCTGCCCAGAGCAGCGCGTCCGGCGACAGCGAGGGAAAGTTGAAGGAATCGACAAAGAAGGCCGCGGCAATGAAGAAGGCCGTGCCGGCGAAGGTGACCAGCGCTACCCTGCCCCAACTCGTGGGGGACAAATCGATGCGCATGTCATTGCTCCCACTGCGACTGGCCTATTGTGGAGCGCGAGCGCAAACGAAGTCCTAATATATTAGCTTCAATGCAAGCTTGGTTAACAAGCAATCAGGCGTAGGCGCGGCCTTCCTCGGAGCGCTGGAACAGCATCAGGTCGAGCGGCACCGAGGGCCTGCCGAGCACGGTGAGGCACATATGCGCCTGGCCGCGATGGTGGGTCTGGTGATTGAAAAGATGGCTGAGCGCCGGCGCCAGCCGCTGCGAGACGGTGCGCATGTCGGTCGTCATATAAGAAAAACGTCCAGTGAACGCCTTGTCGGTCATGCCGCTCACCCAGTCGACGATCCTCCTGTCCTCGGCCTCGCGTGCCAAGCGCAAGCCTGGGAAAGCGCGATGGAGGATCGTCGCAAGGTTTGAGGGCGCGTCGCCCTCACCCGTAAAGCGCTTCATCCAGACTCGGTCGGTGACGAGCAGATGGTTGAGCGTGCCAAGCATCGAGCCGAAGAAGGCGCCGACGTCGCGAGCGAGCTCCTCCTCGTTGAGGTCGGCGGCGGCATCGTAAATGCGCGCGTTGGCCCATTGATTGTAGGCTGCAAACATCATGAAATGCTGTTTCATTCTTCCATCCGGCTCGCAACGAATCCCGGCTCTTCGTAACCCGCAGGAACCGCAATGACCATTCTCTTCTATGACCTCGTCGGCCACGACACCCAACGCCCGTTCAGCCCGCATTGCTGGAAGGCGAAGATGGCGCTGGCGCACAAGGGACTCGACGCCACCAAGGTGCCGACGCGCTTCCTGGAAGTGCCGAAGGTCGAAGGCGGCGTCTCGAAGACGGTGCCGGTGATCCGCGACGGCGACCGCGTGGTGGCCGATTCCTTCGCCATCGCGCTCTATCTCGACGAGGCCTATCCGGAGCGGCCGGCGCTGTTTGCCGGCGAAGGCGGCAAGGCGATGGCGCGCTTCATCGAGCGCTGGTCGCAACTCACCATCCATCCCTACGTCACAAGCGTAGCGCTTACCGACCTGCATGGCATGCAGGACGAGGCGAACGCGGCGTATTTCCGCGAGAATCGCGAGCAGCGCTTGGGCAAGAAGCTGGAAGAGGTGGTGGCGGGCCGTGATGCGGGACTGGCAGGCTTCCGCGCCTCGCTGGAGCCGCTGCGCTCGATGCTGACCTACCAGCCCTTCATCGGCGGGAGCTCGCCGCTGTTTGCCGACTACATCGTGTTCGGGGCGCTGCAATGG
>NZ_RZSC01000535.1:0-4223 GCF_003998155.1 Mesorhizobium sp. M1E.F.Ca.ET.063.01.1.1 | reverse complement strand
GTCGGACCTTGCCTATTCGGAGATCTACTTCGACGGCAACCCGCCGCCTTCGGTGCTGCAGGTCCCGGGCGCGATCGACGTCTGCGTCGAGTTCACCTCGATGTCGAAGACCTTTTCCATGCCTGGCTGGCGCATGGGCTTCGCGGTCGGCAACGAACGGCTGATCGCGGCGCTGACCCGGGTCAAATCCTATCTCGACTACGGCGCCTTCACGCCGATCCAGGTGGCGGCGGCGCATGCGCTGAACGGTGACGGCGCCGACATCGAGGAGGTGCGCGAGGTCTACCACAAGCGGCGCGACGTGATGGTCGATTCCTTCGGCCGCGCCGGCTGGACCATTCCGGCGCCGGCGGCCTCGATGTTCGCCTGGGCGCCGATCCCGGAACAGTTCCGCCAGCTCGGCTCGCTCGAATTCTCCAAGCTGCTCATCGAGCATGCCGACGTCGCGGTGGCGCCGGGCATCGGCTTCGGCGAGCACGGCGACGACTTCGTGCGCTTGGCGCTGGTCGAGAACGAGCACCGGATCCGGCAGGCGGCGCGCAACATCAAGCGCTTCCTGGCCTCGACCGCCAAGCAGCCCAATAATGTCGTGCCGCTCACGGCCCGCCGCTGATCTCGCCGCACATCACACCGACCAATCTTTGAGGGGCGTCGCCGGACATGGCTGAAGCGTTGCGTGTTGGAATTGCCGGCCTCGGCACGGTGGGCGCCTCGGTGGCGCGCGTGCTCGACGAAAAGGCGGCCGAGCTCACCCGCCAGTGCGGTCGCGACATCGTCGTCACAGCCGTCTCGGCGCGCGACCCGAAGCGCGACCGTGGTGTCGATCTCTCCACCGCCAAGTGGTTCGACGATGCGGTGGAGATGGCCGAAAAGGCCGATATCGATGTCTTTGTCGAGCTGATCGGCGGCGACGAAGGGCCTGCGCGGGCCTCGGTCAAGGCGGCGCTCGAGGCCGGCCGCCATGTCGTCACCGCGAACAAGGCGCTTTTGGCCAAGCATGGCGTGCAGCTCGCCGAGATCGCCGAGAAGAAGGGCGTGCTGCTCAACTACGAGGCGGCGGTGGCCGGCGGCATCCCGGTCATCAAGACGATGCGCGAGGCGCTGGCCGGCAATCAGGTCACCCGCGTCTTCGGCATCCTCAACGGCACCTGCAACTACATCCTGACCCGCATGGAGGCCGAAGGCATCTCCTTCGACGCCTGCCTCAAGGACGCGCAGCGGCTCGGCTATGCCGAGGCCGATCCGACCTTCGACATCGAGGGCCACGACACGGCGCACAAGCTGTCGATCCTGACCAGCCTTGCCTTCGGCACCAGGATCGCCGCCAACGACATCTATATGGAAGGCATCTCCAACATCACCCAGGCCGATATCCGCGCGGCCGCCGATCTCGGCTACCGCATCAAGCTGCTCGGCGTCGCGCAGCGAACCGAAAGCGGCATCGAGCAACGCGTGCACCCGACCATGGTGCCGACGGCCTCCGTCATCGCGCAGGTGCACGGCGTCACCAACGCGGTGGCGATCGAGACCGACATTCTGGGCGAGCTTTTGCTCTCCGGTCCCGGCGCCGGCGGCAACGCCACCGCCTCGGCGGTGGTCGGCGATATCGCCGACATCGCCAAGAGCCGGCCGGGCTTCCAGCACGGGCCGGTCTTCGGCTGGCCGGCGAAGGAGCTGAAGCCATACAGGAAGGCGCAGATGCGAAGCCACGCCGGCGGCTATTTCATCCGGCTCACCGTGCATGACCGCATCGGCGTCTTCGCGGCAATCGCCAAGCGCATGGCCGACAACGACATCTCGCTGGAATCGATCGTCCAGCAGGCGGCCGGGCCTGAAACCGACGCCCAGAAGACCGTCATCCTCGTCACCCACGAGACGACGGAGGCCGCGGTGCGCAAGGCTGTCGAAGGCATCACCAAGGACGGCCATTTGACCGACAAGCCGCAGGTGATCCGCATCGAGCGGGCGGAATAACCCCAAAGCGCGTCGCGATCTCGCCACTTGCGGGAGGCGTGCTTTAGGTCACGTTCCGCCTTCAATCGATTGATATTGCTGCAATTTCAAAAATTGACATGGCAAGTCTTGCCGTTGTCATGGAGCTTTGCCAGAAGAAGCGCGCCTCTGGCGGGAGGTGGAGCAATTCCGGGAAAAGTGCGCTGCGGTTTTGCGTCCGGGATTGCTCGAAGCAAAGAGTAGAGCGGTTCAGAACTGAACCGCGTTCGTCAACGAGGAATGCCCATCCATGAACATGGCCCAGAACATCGTTGCCGGCCTCGACCGGATCCTTACCATGGAAGTCGTGCGCGTCACCGAGCGAGCCGCGGTCGCCGCCGCAAGGCTGCGCGGTCGCGGCGACGAGAAGGCCGCCGACCAGGTCGCGGTCGACGCCATGCGCCAGGAGCTCAACCGTCTGGCCATCAAGGGCACGGTTGTCATCGGGGAAGGCGAGCGCGACGAGGCGCCGATGCTTTATATCGGCGAGGAGGTCGGCACCGGCAAAGGTCCAGCAGTCGACATAGCGCTCGACCCGCTCGAAGGCACGACCATCTGCGCCAAGAACCTGCCCAACGCGCTGGCCGTCATCGCCATCGCGGAAAAAGGCAGCCTGCTGTTCGCGCCCGACGTCTACATGGACAAGATCGCGATCGGTCCGGGCTATGCCGAGGGAACCATCGACATCGACGCCTCACCGGCCGAAAACATCGCCAATCTGGCCAAGGCCAAGGGCGTCGCGGTGACCGATATCACCGCCTGCATCCTCGACCGGCCGCGTCATGCCAGCCTGATCGACGCCGTGCGCGCCACGGGCGCGGCGATCCGGCTGATCGGCGATGGCGATGTCGCCGGCGTCATCCACACCACCGATCCGGAAGAGACCGGCATCGACATCTATCTCGGCACCGGCGGCGCGCCGGAAGGGGTGCTTGCAGCGGCAGCGCTGCGCTGCACCGGCGGGCAGATGCTTGGCCGGCTGATCCTCGACACGCCGGAAAAGGTGGCGCGGGCCGCAAAGATGGGCATTTCGGATCCGAAGCGGGTCTATCGCGCCCAGGACATGGCGCGCGGCGACGTGCTGTTTGCGGCAACCGGCGTCACCGACGGCAATATGCTCGACGGCGTGAAGTTCGGCCGTACCTTCATCACCACCCATACCATCGTGCTGCGCTCGTCCTCACGCACCGTGCGCGAGATCAAGGCGCGCCATCAGGATCTGGACAAGTTTTGATTTCGCCTTGCTTGAATTCTTTCGACGCAATTGCGGACGGAAAGCCGTTCCACAGTTTCCTTTAGCCGCTCGCTTTCCCGGAATTGCTACGGCCGCCGCATATTGATATCTGCCAGAGGATGATGTGCAGGCGGCGCGCCGCATGACGGGCGAAAGACGGTTCTTCCTCGATGTCAGGCAGTCGGCGACCGGTGTCTCCTGGGGGCACCGGCTGACCGAGCGGCAGGACATGGTGGCTTTGGCCATCGCGCAAGGCCACGGCGTGCCCGACATCGTCGCCAGGGTGCTCGCGGGGCGGGGCGTGACGGCCGAGCAGACCGAGCGTTTCCTCGATCCGACCATCCGCGAGCTTTTGCCGAACCCTGCCTCGCTGACCGACATGGAGAAGGCGGCGGCGCGGCTGGCGGATGCGATCGTGGCCGGCGAGAAGGTGGCGATCTTCGGCGATTACGATGTCGACGGCGCAGCGTCGTCGGCGCTGCTGAAGCGCTTCCTCACGCATTTCTCGGTGCCGTCCGAAATCTACATTCCCGACCGCATCTTTGAAGGCTATGGCCCCAATCCGGAAGCCATGCGCGAGCTGATCTCGCGCGGCGCGAAGCTGATCGTCACCGTCGACTGCGGTACCAACAGCGCCGCCTCGATCGAGGCGGCAAAGCAAGCCGGCGCTGATGTGGTGGTGCTCGACCACCATCAGGTCGGCGGCGCGCTGCCGGCGGCGGACGCGGTGGTCAATCCGAACCGGGAGGACGACCTCTCGGGGCAGGGGCATCTCTGCGCGGCCGGTGTGGTCTTCCTATGCCTGGTGCAGACGGCGAAGTTGCTGCGCGAGAGGCTGCCGAACGCCGACCCTGTCGATCTGCTTTCCCTGCTCGACCTCGTCGCGCTGGCGACGGTCTGCGATGTGGTGCCGCTCACCGGGGTCAATCGCGCGTTCGTGGTCAAGGGGCTGCAGGTCGCGCGCCAGCAGAAGAATGAGGGATTGGCGGCGCTGGCG
>NZ_RZSC01000534.1:0-4239 GCF_003998155.1 Mesorhizobium sp. M1E.F.Ca.ET.063.01.1.1 | reverse complement strand
GTGCGCGGGCCAGCGCGACGCGCTGTTGCTGCCCGCCGGAGAGTTCGTGGATCTTGCGGCGCCCGTAGCCGGCGAGCTGCACCATGGCCAGCGCCTCGCCGGCCCTTGAGGCGATCTCGCGTGACGACATCCGCGGCCTCGCCTGACGCAGGCCGTACGAGATGTTTTCCTCGACATCGAGATGCGGAAACAGCGCGTATTGCTGGAACACCATGTTGACCGGGCGCCGGTAGGGCGGCGTTCCGGCCATGTCGCGGCCGCGGATCAGCACCTGGCCTTCGCTCGGCTGCTCGAAGCCGCCGATCATGCGCAGGCAGGTCGTCTTGCCGCAGCCGGAGGGCCCGAGCAGCGCAACGAAAGCGGAAGGCGGGATGGCAAGGTCGATGCCGCTCACCGCGGTGACCGCGCCATAGCGCTTGGTGACCGCGCGAAACTCGATATCGGGCACTGCAGTCAAGCCACGGGCTCCAGCGACAGCGTGAGGCAATGTCGTGACGCTAGCAGAGCCAATGGCGACTAGTATATACCTCGCAGGTGGTATATTTAGCTGATTTAATCGTTCAGAGGGGTATGAATTGGCCGTCTCCCGCAGTGACGACTACAACGCGCTTGCCGCCGTGATCGCCGCGACGCGCGAGAGCGGCGGCGATCATTTCGGCAAGGCGATCGTCGGCTGGCTGCGCGGGCATGTGCGCTTCGATCACTGCGTGATCTTCGGCTATCGGGGAGCTGCGCGGCCGCCGCTCCTGTTCGAGACCTTCTCGCCGGCCGAAAGCCACATCTTCGTCGCGCTCTATCAGGAGGGGCCCTATCTGCTCGACCCGTTCCACCATGCCGCGGTCGAGCGCAAGGAGGGTTTCTGGCGCATGCGCGAGCTGGCGCCGGACCGCTTCTATGCCAGCGAATACTACCGTTCCTATTACAGCCAGACCCGGCTCGCCGAGGAGGTCGGCTTTTTCGTGCCGCTGGCCGGCAAGGATGCGCTGGTGTTGTCGCTGATGCGGCTGCGCGCCTCGGGGCCGTTCGGAACAGCCGACGCCAGGCTGCTGCGCGACATGGCGCCGGCGGTGATCGGTTTCTGCCGGCAACGCTGGCCGGCCCTGCCCGCCGACGAGGCTGGGCTCCCGCCGCCGGGCGAAACTGTCGCCATGGCCAACGAGCTCGATCGCGCGCATATCTGGAAGAGCCTGTCGCTGACGTCGCGCGAAAAACAGGTCGTCGACCTGGTGCTTCAGGGCCATTCCACGGAATCGATCGCCAGGGCGCTCAGGATCGTGCCGGGGACCGTGAAGGTCCACCGCCGCAACATCTATCGCAAGCTCAAAATCAAGTCGCAGGCGGGGCTCTTCGCGCGCTTCGTCGAGATCATCGACGCCCGGATCGGCTGACCTTCGGTTCCATCGGGTCGACGGCCGCGAACACAGCGCTCGCCTCGCTGACGATCGACACATGATCGCGGGCGGCCTTGCCGGCAGCCGCCGCATCGCCGCGCATGATCGCGGTGACGATCACATCATGCTCCTGCCAGGACTTGGCCAGTCGGCCTGGCAGCATGAACTGCGCGCGCCGGAACGGCGCCAGGCGGCTGCGGGTCGCCACGGTCAAATCGTGGATATGCGTATTGTGCGCGCCGCGATAGAGCCTGCTGTGGAACTCGGTGTTGAAAAACTCGTAGTCCTCCTCGGCGCCGAGCTGCACGAGCCGCGCCGAGGCCTGATGCTCCATCTCCAGCGAACGGCGCTCGGCGCCGGTCATGCGCTCGGCCGAGAAGCGCGCGCAGATCGCTTCCAGTTCGGCCATGCTCTCGAACATCGAGGCGAGATGTTCCTGCGTAATCACGGCGACGATGGCGCCCCGGTTGGGCCGCCTTTCGACCAGGCCCATGGCGCTCAAATGGCCGAGCGCCTCCCGCACGGGCGTGCGCGAGACGTCGAAACGGGCGGCGAGCGAGCCCTCGTCGAGCCTTTCGCCAGGGCGCAGATAGCCGGTGACGATGCGGTCCGCGATCGCCCTCACCATCTGATCCACGGTCGTGCCCGACCTGACCAAGCGCCTTCCCGACACGTCTCCTCCGTCCAGTTTTTTGGATCCGGACCCGCGACCTGGACGGCTCACGGGCTGATTTCGACTCAGGCTGCGCGTCTGTATGCCTAGATTTTGACCCTTATGTCAAACTGATCATTTTTCAGGCATAAAGTGCATGCACTTGCCTTGCCTTTATGCAGGCCTTCTAAAGTGATCTGTTGATTTTATTACGGAAAACCTCGCGGCGGAACTGGCATAGCGATTGCATGCACTTTCTTGATAGGAGATCAACCGACCCGTGCCGGGTCCAAGAAAGGGGAGCATTCGATATGACCGAGAGATTCATGCTTAGCCGCCGCGATCTGCTCAAGACCTCCGCCGCCGGAGCGGCGCTGGGCCTTGCCTCGGCAGCCTTTCCGATCCGCGCGGCGCGCGCCGCCGCCGCTACCGTCGGCTTCATCTATGTCGGCCCGAAGGACGACTATGGCTACAACCAGGCGCATGCCGAAGGGGCTGCGTCGCTGAAGGGCATCGAAGGCATTTCCATCGTCGAGGAGGAAAATGTTCCCGAAACGGTCGACGTCCAGAAGACGATGGAATCGATGATCAATCTCGACGGCGCCTCGCTGATCTTTCCGACCTCGTTCGGCTACTTCGATCCGCATATGCTGGCCATGTGCGCGAAGTTCCCTGACGTGCAGTTTCGCCATTGCGGCGGCATGTGGAACAAGGACAAGCACCCGATGAACGCCGGTTCCTATTTCGGCTATATCGGCATGGGCCAGTACCTCAACGGCGTCGTCGCCGGCCACGCCACCAAGTCGAAGAAGCTCGGTTTCGTCGCCGCCAAGCCGATCCCGCAGGTTCTGCTCAACATCAATTCCTTCCTGCTGGGCGCGCGCTCGGTCGATCCGGCGATCACCTGCCAGGTGATCTTCACCGGCGAATGGTCGCTGGCGGTCAAGGAAGCCGAGGCCACCAACGCGCTGGTCGACCAAGGTGCCGACGTCGTCACCTGCCATGTCGACAGCCCGAAGGTGGTGGTCGAGACGGCCGCCGGCCGCGGCGCCTTCGTCTGTGGCTACCACGCCAACCAGAGCCCGCTGGCGCCGGAAAAATACCTGACCGGCGCGGAGTGGAACTGGGCCAAGGTCTACAAGATGTTCGTCGACGACCTCATCGCCGGCAAGCCGCTGCCCAACTTCACGCGCGGCGGCCTGGCCGACGGCTTCGTCAAGATGAGCCCGCTCGGTCCCGCCGTCGGCGAAGCGGCGCGCAAGCAGTTCGACGCCACGCTGGCCGAAATGATGAAAGGCGGCTTCTCCGTCATCAAGGGCCCATTGAAGAGCAACAAGGGCGCCGTCGTCGCTACCGAAGGCCAAGCCTTCGTCGAGACCGCCATCGAGCTCGAAAGCATGGACTATCTCGTCGACGGCGTCGTCGGCTCGACGGCCTAAGGGGCGCGGGCCTTGGGAAACGGAGACATGACGGACACCGTGAGCGGCCCGGACGTGCGGACCATCCTCGATGCGAGGGGATATCGGGCGGCGCTCGAATGGATCGCCAGGCGGGCTGAGGCCTTCGTCATTCCACTCGCGGCGCTGGTCGCCGGCATGGTGCTGTTCAGCCTGTTCATCCTGGCTGTCGGCAAGTCGCCGGCCCAGCTCTACGAGACGATGTGGCGCGGCGGCTTCGGTTCCTGGTTCTCGATCCAGAACTCGCTGTCGCGCGGAGCGCCGCTCTTGCTTGCGGCGCTCTGCGTGGCTCTACCGGCGCGCCTCGGCCTGGTCGTCATCGGCGGCGAGGGCGCGATCGTGCTCGGCGGCGTCGCCGCAGCCGCTATCGGCGTGGCGCTGAACGGCGCGCCGTCTTTTCTCGTCATCCTCCTCATGGGCGTGGGGGGCGCGGCCGCCGGCGGCATCTGGATAGGTGTCGTCGGCGCGCTGCGCCATTACCGGGCCGTCAACGAGACCATCTCCAGCCTGCTGATGGCCTACATCGCGATTGCCCTGATGAACCATCTGGTGGAAGGGCCGCTGCGCGATCCGGCCTCGCTCAACAAACCCTCGACCCAGCCGCTGGCCGACCTCTACCGCGTCGGCAACATCCCGGGCATGGAGGTGCATTGGGGCCTCGTCGTCGGCATCCTTGCCTGCGCGCTCTCCTGGCTGCTGATCGAGAAGACCCGCTGGGGCTTCTCGATCAGCAGCCAGG
>NZ_RZSC01000533.1:0-4240 GCF_003998155.1 Mesorhizobium sp. M1E.F.Ca.ET.063.01.1.1 | reverse complement strand
GGGCGATAGGTCGGCATCGCGCTACACCAATTGTTTCGGTTTGACGTAGCGGAACAAGAGCGCCATCAGCGCGCCGACGAACACCACCAGCACGACGCTGATCGCCGCGCCCAAGCCCCAGTCCGGGCTCTGGAAGATGCGCAGATAGATCAACTCCGCGATCATCACGCTGCGGCCGCCGCCGAGGATCGCCGGCGTGACGAAGAAGCCGAGCGAGAAGACGAAGACGATCATAGCCGAGCCGATGATGCCGGAGCGCGTCATCGGCACGAACACCGTCCAGAAGGTGCGCATGCGGCTGGAGCCCAGGCCGCGCGCGGCAAGGAGCACGCGCTCGTCCAGGCTGCGCATGGCCGAGGCCAGCGGGAACACCGCGAAGGGGATGAGGAAATGCGACATGCCGACGATGACGCCGAACTCGTTGCGCACCAGCGTCAGCGGCTCGGAGATGAAGCCGATCGATTGCAGCCAGGTGTTGATCAGGCCGCGGTTGGAGAGCAGCGCCACCCAGCCGAAGGCGCGCGTCAGCACCGAGATCCAGAACGGCACCAGGATGCAAAATTCGGCGAGCACGCGCTGCACCGGGCTGCCGCGCACCCAGACCACGGTGATCGCATAGGCTGCGGTGACCGAGACGATGGTGACGATCGCGGCGATGCGCAGCGTGCGGATGAACACCGATTGCACCAGCGGGTCGCTGACCAGCGCGCCATATTGGCCGAGCCCCGGCGTCGGCAAGGTGAAGCTCCACTTCACCACGCCGAGAAAGGGCCAGGCATAGGCAAGGACGAGGAACAGGAGCAGCGGCGCCATCAACAGCGCCGCGCCCATCCTTTCGGAGAGGATGCCTCTCATGTCAGGGTCGCATCTCGGCCTGGATCAGGCGGAGATGATCTTGGTATATTCGTCGAGCGCCTTGCCATAATTCTTGGCGTACCAGTCCATGTCGAGCGGGATCTGCTTCTTCATGTTCTCCGGATCGACCGGGTTGATGCGCTTCTTGTCGGCCGGGATCAGCGCGTCGGCGGCCGGATTGGCAGGGCCTTGGCCGAGCTTTTCGAACATCACCAGTTCCTTCTGCGGGTCCTGGGTGCTGGCGATGAACTTCATCGCCGCTTCCTTGCCGCCGGGATTGTTCTTCAGCACCGCCAGCGCGCCGGGCGAGATCAGGCCCTGGTCCCAGATGAACTTGATCTGGCCGCCGGAGTCCTGCTCGATCAGCGAGGCGCGCGTCGACCACACGATCGCCATCGAGGCTTCGCCATTGAGCAGCACGCTTTGGCTTTCGGCGCCGCCGCCCCAATAGGAGACGACGTTTTCCTTGAAGGCGGCGATCTTGTCATGCGCCCGCTTAAGGTCCAGCGGATAGAGCGAGGCCGGCGCGACGCCATCGGCGAGAAGGGCTGCCTCCCAACTCGACACGCCCCATTTGTAGAGCGAGCGCTTGCCCGGGAATTTCTTGACGTCGAAGAAATCGGCCATGCCGGTCGGCGCGTTGGAGCCGAACTTCTGCGAGTCGTAGGCGATCACATAGGAGAAGAAATAGGTGGACGCCGCATATTCCCAGCCGAAGCCCTCGCGCATTTTCTTCTTGTCGACGATCGAATAGTCGATCGGCTCGAGCATGCCCTGGCCGCCCAGCGTGATCGCCGAGAACGGATCGACGTCGACCAGGTCCCAGGTCGGCGCGCCGCTCTTGAACTGCGCGGCGATCGCGCCTTCCGTCGGGCCAGAGCCGTCCATCTTGACCGGGATGCCGGTGTCCTTGGTGAAGGCCTGGCCATAGGCCGCGTCGTAAGCGGTGATGGCGTCGCCGCCCCAGTTCACCAGCACCAGTCCCTTCGTCTCGGCGAAGGCGCCTGTCGAGCGCAGCAGCATCGGCGTGCCGGCAAGCACCAGGCCCGCGAGCTGCGCGAACTGGCGGCGCGAAATCTCGCCGCGCTTGGTCCTTTCGGACAGAGACTCGATCGCCTGTTTCCGCGTGTGGTTCATATCGTCGGTCATGTCAGTTCCCCTTGTTTTATTGATCTGATCCGGAAGCCGGTGCGGCGATATCAGGCCGCCTCGGCGCTCATTGTCCTCCGCCCGGTAGGAGGAAGCCCTTCTCGGCCGGCCAGGTCAGCCAGACGGAATTGCCCTTGCTCAAAGCCGCCGCCGCCACCTCGTTCGGCACCGAGACGGTGACCTTCGCGCCCTGGCGCGTGGTGAGGTCGAGCTTGGTTGCGGCCCCGAGATAGGTCGAGGCGACAGCGGTCGCCGCAATGCCGTTTTCGCCGGACGCCGCCTCCGGCGCGATCGACATGTGCTCGGGGCGGATGGCGAGGATGGCATCGCCCTTTATCGCTTCGGCCTTGCAGCGCATGTTGACCGCGCGGTCCTCGCAGAGACCGGTGGCGCCGTTGTCGGCCGGCTTGACGCCCTTCACCGGCAGCATGTTGATCTCGCCCAGGAACTCGGCGACGAAGCGGTTGGCCGGGCGGTCGTAGACCTCGTCCGGCCTACCCACCTGCAGGAGCTTGCCGTGGTTGAAGATGGCGACACGCGACGACAGCGCCAGCGCCTCGCTCTGGTCGTGGGTGACGAAGACGAAGGTGGTGCCGGTTTCCTGGTGCAGCCGCTTCATCTCGGCCTGCATCTGGCCGCGCAGGCTCTTGTCCAGCGCCGAGAACGGCTCGTCGAGGAGGAGCACGCCCGGCTCGAACACCAGTGCGCGGGCCAGCGCCACGCGCTGCTGCTGGCCGCCCGAAAGCTGCGCCGGCAGCTTCTTCTCGTGGCCCTTGAGGCCGACGCGCTCGATCATCTCGCCGACACGGCTTTTGATCTCTGAAGCCGATTTCTTGCGCACCTTGAGCGGGAAGGCGATGTTCTGTTCCACGCTCATATGCGGGAACAGCGCATATCCCTGGAACACCATGCCGGCGGCGCGCTGCTCGGCCGGGCGGTCGGTGATGTCGGCGCCGTCGCTGAAAAGGCGGCCTTCGCTCGGCTGCACGAAGCCGGCCAAAATCATCAGGAAAGTGGTCTTGCCGGAGCCCGAGGGCCCGAGCAGGGTCAGGAACTCGCCGCGGCCTATATCGAGCGTCAGATCGTCCAGCGCCCGGAACGAGCCGAAGCTTTTGCCGATCCCGTTCGCCTTGATCTCTGCGGCCCGGCCGGGTTGCTGCATCCTGCCTCTTCCTTGGTCTCAGGTGAAATCGTAGGCAGGGCGGGGGCTCACCGCAACCGAATAGTTTTCGCCTGATCGGCAAATTTGATTCACGGGTGGCGCCAAATCTCCCCCCTTGAGGGGGAGATGTCGCCGCAGGCGACAGAGGGGGTCGCCGCGCGTGGAGCGCCGACGGCCAGCGCGACGCCGATGGTGCTGGCGCTCTTCGTGAGACGACCCCCTCTGACCGCTTCGCGGCCATCTCTCCCTCAAGGGGGGAGATTAGAGCCTGTTCTCCGAAAGCTTCGCCCTAAGCCACTCGCTGAAGGCATTGAGCACAGGGTGCCCCGCCTTGGCATGCTCGAAGACCAGATAATAGGAGCGCGGCGAGGGGACCGACGCTTCGAACGGCTTGACTAGCCGGCCCTCGCTCAGTGCCCGGCGGCCGGTCAGCTCGTCGCCCATGGCGATCCCCTGGCCGGCGATCGCCGCCGAGAAGACGAGGTTCATGTCGGAAAAGAAGATGCCGCCCTCGGTATCGGGATTTTCCACCTTGGACAGCGCCAGCCAGCGCGCCCAGTCCTCGGTGTCGCTGAGATGCAGCAGATTGGCGCGCAGCACGTCGGCTGGCTTGGAAAAGCCGCCGACCTTGTTGAGCAGCGTCGGGCTGCAGAGCGGCGTGAAGGAGACTTCGCAAAGCAGCTCCACCGCCCGGTTCGGCCAGTTGCCGACGCCGAAGGCGATGAAGGCGTCGGCTTCCGGATTGCTGACATCGTCGAGCCGCCGCGGCGTCAGCACCGAGAGCGCGACGTCCGGATACATCTGCTGGAACTCACCGATATGGGTGCACAAGAACATCGAAGCGAAGCCCGGCGGACAGGAGATGCCGAAGGAGCCGCCGACGCCGGCGCCGCTGTTCTGCGTCACCGCGTCGCCGAGCACGGTCAGCGCCTTCCGGACATCGGCCGCGTAGCGCTGGCCGCGCGGCGTCAGCGCCACGCCCTTGCCGATGCGCTGCAGGAGGTCGAAGCCGAGGTCGCGCTCGAGCAGCCGAAGCTGATGCGAGACGGCGCTGCGGGTGAGGTGGAGCTCGTC
>NZ_RZSC01000532.1:0-4257 GCF_003998155.1 Mesorhizobium sp. M1E.F.Ca.ET.063.01.1.1 | reverse complement strand
CACCCACGACCATGCGCTCGATTTCCTGATCGTCGCCGAGGCGCTGAGGCGCGACGACGCTGCCTATGTCGGCATGATCGGATCCAAGACCAAGAAGGCGACTTTCAAGAACTGGTTCCTGAAGTCGGCCGAGGGCAGCGAGGCCGAGTTCAACCGCCTCGTGTCGCCGATCGGCGGCAACGCCGTGAAGGACAAGCGCCCACCGGTGATCGCCGCACTTGCCGCCGCCGAGATCATGACGGCGCTGGCGTCGCATTCCGCCAAAGCGTCGGCTCCGTCCCAAAAGGCGATGGCCGGCTAAGGTCAGCCGCGGTCCTCGTCGCGCCGGCGACAGGGCTGCGAAGGTATGACCACCGCTCACAGCTGCTCGTCGCTTTCTTCGTTTCCCAAACGGGTTTGAACCGTGTTTTCTGCGCGCCTGGCGAACACGAGTTGTGAACACAGGGCGAGCGACATGGACGTTTTGCGCATAGCGGCATTTTCGGACGGCAACACCGGCGGCAATCCGGCCGGCGTCGTGATTGGCGACGTCCTACCGGATGCCGCCGAAATGCAGCGCGTCGCGGCCGAGGTCGGCTTTTCGGAAACCGCCTTCGCTGCGCCCGAAGGCGAGAACTGGCGCGTCCGCTATTTTTCGCCCGAATCGGAGGTGCCGTTCTGCGGCCATGCCACGATCGCGCTCGGTGCCGGGCTGGTCCGGCGGTTCGGCGACCGGATTTTCGCGCTGGCCCTCAATCAAGCCGGGATCACCGTCGAAGGATTCCGCGACGGTTCCAACATTGTCGCCGCGCTGCAGTCTCCGCCGACGCGCAGCAAGCCGGCACCGCCGGGACTTGTCTCCGAAATGCTGGCGCTGTTCGGTTACGCGGCAAGCGATCTCGATCCAGCCATTCCTCCGGCGCTGATCCATGGCGGCTCCGACCATTTCGCGCTGGCGCTGAGGTCGCGCGAGGCGCTGGCCGCCATGACCTATGATTTCAAGCAGGGCCAGGCCCTGATGCGGCGCGAAAGGCTGATCACGATCCTGCTCGCCTTTGCCGAAACGCCGCGGCTCTTCCACACGCGCAATCCCTTCGCTTCGGGCGGAGTCTACGAGGATCCGGCGACGGGCGCCGCCACCGCGGCCTTTGCCGGCTATCTGCGCGATCTCGACTGGCCGCATGGCGGCTCGATCGACATCGTCCAGGGCGAGGACATGGGCATCCGCTCGCGCCTCCATGCCGACATTCCGCCGACACCCGGCAGCTCGATCAGGGTTTCGGGGACGGCCCGGCTGATGGACGCACAGGCTGAAGCCGCTTAGACCGGCCGCTTCAGGCCGAGATGCTCGCGCAATGTGCGGCCCTCATAGTCCTTCCGGAACAGGCCGCGGCGCTGCAGCTCGGGCACGACCATTGTCGCGAAGGCGTCCAGTTCGCCCGGGAACCAGGACGGCATGACGTTGAAGCCGTCGGCGGCGCCGCCTTCGAAACGTGCCTGCAATTCGTCGGCGATTTGATCGGCCGTGCCGACGACGCGCCAATGCCCGCGCGCGCCGGCAAAGTAGCGTGCGAGGTCCCGGATCGAGAGGCCGTCCCGCCGGGCCTGCTCGATGACCAAAGCCTGCCGGCTTTTCATGCCTTCACTCTCCGGCAGTTCGGGCAGCGGCCCGTCGATCGGGTAGCGCCAGAGGTCGGAAATGCTGAGATAGCTGGAAAGCAGCGCGACGCCGACATCGTCGGGGATCAGCTCCTGCAGCGCATCGTATTTTGCCTGGGCCTCGGCTTTTGTTGCCGCGACGGTCGGCGCCACGCCGGGCATGATCTTGACGTCGTCCGGCTGGCGGCCATAGGCGGCCAGCCGCCCCTTGAGATCGTCATAAAAGGCCTTGGCCTCCTCAAGAGTCTGCGCCGCACTGAACACGACGTCGGCGGTCCGAGCGGCGAGATCTTTGCCGTCGTCGGAGGCGCCGGCCTGAACCATTACCGGCGCGCCCTGCGGCGAGGGCGGTATGTCGAGCGGGTCGCGCACCGAAAAACTTTGGCCGTCATGGCCGGCCGCCTTGCGGTGCCACAGGCTGGTGATGACGGTGGCGAATTCGCGGGCGCGTTCGTAGCGGTCGGCATGCGGCCTCAAGCCTGTCGAACCAAAATTTGCCGCTTCGATAGGGCTGGCCGAGGTGACCAGATTCCAGCCGGCCCGGCCGCCGCTCAGATTGTCGAGCGAAGCAAAGGCCCGCGCCAGCCCGTAGGGCTCGTTGTAGCTGGTCGACGCCGTCGATACGAGGCCGATGCGCTCGGTCTGGGCTGCAAGCACCGAAAGCAGGCTGATCGGCTCGAAGCCGATCGAGCGCGAGGTCTGCCTGGCGATATTGATGTTGGCTTCACGCAGGCCGGCGGCGTCCTCGCAGAAGATCATGTCGAACTTCGCCGCTTCGGCCGTCCGCGTCAGCTTGATGTAATGCTCGATGTCGATGCCGGCCGTGACATGCGCGTCCGGATGGCGCCAGGCGGCGATATGGTGGCCGGTCGCCCACAGGAACAGGCCGAGCTTCATCTGGCGCGCGCTCATTGTCCTCCTCCCGCGCCAAGCCCGAGATGCTCGCGCAGCGTAGTGCCGTGGTGGATCGACCGAACCAGACCGCGACGTTGAAGCGCCGGCAGCAGGCGGTCGGTGAAGTCGTCGAACGCCGAAAGATCAGCAGGCAAAGCAATGTTGAGACCGTCGCAGCTTTCCGCGCTGAACCAGTCCTCCAGCCTGTTGGTCGCAAGCTCGGGTGTCGCGGCAACGGTCATAAGCACCTTGACGGCATCCGGTGTGCGTCCGGCGGGTGACACCCGGCGCTTCAGGTCGTCGCAAGCCGCCTTTGCGTCTGTCGGTGATTTGCCCTTGACCAGGATGACATCGGCGACGCGGGCGCCGAAATCGAGATCGGCCGCCGCCAGGCCGGACATGACCAGCACGGGCATATCCTGTGGCGAGCGGGCGACATTGAGCGGCCCGCGCACCGAGAAGAACTCGCCCTTGTGATCGAGGAGATGCATCTTTTCCGGATCGTGGAACCGGCCGGCGGCCTTGTCGAAAAGCAGGGCGTCCGCATCCCAGCCTCGCCACAGACCCTGCACGATGCCGATGAACTCTTCCGCGCGGCGGCGGAAATCGTCATCGGCTATGCCTTCCGGCCGGCTGAAATTGGCTGCCTCGCGCGGGTTTTGCCGCATCGTCGCATTCCAGCCGATGCGGCCATGGCTGATGATGTCGAGCGAAGCAAAACGGCGCGCCAGATTGTAGGGCTGGTGCGCCAATGTCGAGGCGCTGGCCACCAGCCCGATCCTTTCGGTCACCGTCGCCAGTGCCGCCAGAAGCGTCGTCGCCTCGAACGGGCTGCTCGATCGCTCGTCCATTGAATCGGAGATGACGACCATATCGATCCCGGCCGCCTCTACCTTCCGCACGAAGCCGGCGATCTCGGCAAATGTCAGGCCGGCCTGCCCGGCGGCGGAAGCAATGTTGAGCGAAACGGCGAGATACATTGTGCTGCCCATTCGGCTGCCAGCGACGTCGCTATCAACCTAGGCTCGCCCCCAGGCAAGGCAACCCGATCGGCTGGGCCAGCAGCCAGTCACTTGCCGACCAGTCCCTACTTGCCGGCCAGCCCTTACTTACCAGCAAGAATGTCCTTGATCAGCCGCTGGCAGCGGTCGGCCATGAAGTCGAGCAGCAGCCGCACCTTCGGGTCCTGCAGCTTCTTGTGCGGATAGACGGCGGCCAACTGCACCGGCGTCGGCGGGGTCTTGGCCAGGATCACCTTCAGCCGCTGGTCGCGGATGAACGGCTCGACCTCGAAGCGCGGCTTGTTGATGATGCCGCGCCCCGACAGCGCCCAGCCGGTCAGAACGTCGCCGTCGTCGGTGTCATATGGCCCGTGCACCTCGAATTTCTGCACGCCGTTCGGCGTCTGCAGCGTCCAGACATATTCGCGCGTGCCGGCGTAGCGCAGCATCAGGCAGTCGTGCTTCTTGCCGATCAGCTCCTGCGGCTCGACCGGCTCGCCGCGCGCTTCCAGATATTTCGGCGCCGCCACCAGCACGCGCTCGCAGTCCATGATGCCGCGCATCCTGAGACTCGAATCCTCGATGATGCCGAGCCGGAAGGCGACGTCGATGCCTTCCTTCATGATGTCGACATTGTGATCGGAGAGCCTGAGCCGCACCTCGATATCGGGATATTTGTCGTGAAAGTCCGGGATGCCGGAGGCGACCAGCCGGCGGCCGAGGC
>NZ_RZSC01000531.1:0-4260 GCF_003998155.1 Mesorhizobium sp. M1E.F.Ca.ET.063.01.1.1 | reverse complement strand
GCCCCATCATGGTGCGGCCGGCGGTGTCGAAGGAACCGGTGTAGGTATAGGGCAGGCCGACGCGGATCGCGGCTTCCGCCGCGGCGCGGATCTCGTCCGGCGCCGACATGGTCTCGATCCAGGCGACTTCGGCGCCGCCGGCCTTGAGGCCTTCGATCTGCTCGGCAAAGGCATCGACGGCATCTTCGTAGGTCATGGCGCCGAGCGGCACCAGCAGCTCCCCCGTCGGACCGACGGAGCCGGCGACGATCACCTTGCGGCCTGCCCTGTCGGCGACGGAACGGGCGATCTCGGCGGCGCGCTTGTTAAGCTCGTAAACACGGTCCTGCGCATGATGCAGCTTCAGCCGGTGGCGGGTGCCGCCGAAGGAATTGGTCAGGATGATGTCGGCGCCGGCATCGACGAAATTCTGGTGCAGGCTGACGATGGTTTCGGGCGCTGTCTCATTGAGCAGCTCGGGCGCTTCGCCAGCCTCGAGGCCCATCGCGAACAGATTGGTGCCGGTCGCGCCATCGGCCAGCAGCACGCCCTTTTCAGCAATCAGTGCTTCGATCGGATTGGTCGCGGTCATCGCTTTGGCTTTCATGTTCGGAATTCGGATAAGGATATAAAGAAGTCTTTATATCTAGTCAATGAATTTGCGGCAGAGAGAGTGTCCGCCTTGGCGCGCCACACGAGAATGCCGGCGTTCAGACAGAGCCTGATGGGAAGGACATGCCGGCCAGCTTCTGCGTGAAGCTTGCCGCCTCATGCGCGTTGACGTCGGCGGCGCGGATCAGGTTGTCGAAATGGCTGGTCAAGGTGCGGACCGGCTGGGTGGCATTGAGCACCAGGTACATGTCGCCGACATAGATCGCGGCGCGATAGGGTCCGAAGATCGTGTAGGGGATCGAATAGCGCATGCGGCCGTCATAGAGGAACAGCCGGAAGGTCGGGTAAAGGTCATCCAGCAAGGTTGCCATGTGCAGCAATTGCCTGCGGCGCTCGGTTTCCGGGAAACGGTCCCAGACACCCAGGCCGCGCGCGAATATCTCCAGCGTATGGCGCGGCATGCAGACTTCCATGTCGGTTTCGGGCCGCCTGGTGTAGTCGATGCGGTATTGCGTTTCGCCGGCCTGCGCCTCGCGGCTCTTGTTGGTGATGCCGGCCTCGTATTCGACCAGCGCCTCGGTGCGCAGCAGGTCGGGAATGCCGGCCGGCACATAGCGGATCTTCGTCCCGGCCGCCTCGGCGTGCCATTTGGCGAGCAGCGTGCGGTCGAAGCCGTCGGGCGCCTCCTCGATCTCCAGGCTCTCGCGGATCTCGCCGGTGACGCCTTCATCCTGGCTGAGCCCCAACAGCCAGTCGAGCGACACCTTGAATTCTGCGGCGATGTTGAGAAGCGTCTCGGCACGGGGCAGGCGGGTCGAGGCCCCGGATAGCAGTTGCGAGAGCGCCGAACGGTCGATGCCGACGGCGGTCGCGAAGGCCGACTGGTTCAGATCCGAGCGTGTCAAGAGCAATTTCAGACGTTCCCGAAAGATCGTCGACAGATCCCGCTTGTCCATCATGCTGCTCCTGTACCAGGGAGGAAAAATTTGCGCCGTGGCCGATCTGATCGCGGCTCAGGCGTAAATGAATCCCCAATTCTGTTTACAATGTATAACATATGCAGCCAAAAATGCGCATTCGCAACAGTTTGTGCGCTTTGTCGCGTTGATGCAACCGCGGGCTCCTGACACAATGTTGTCAGGAATCAAACTGGTTCCGGCGACTGGAGGGCAGTGGTCGATAGCATGACTGGCATGAACAAGAGACGCAGCAGCACACCGGCCGTGGAATGGCCGACCGTATTCCTCACACTCTTCTGCTATGGCGCCTGGCTCGCCACCGGCTTCCTGCTCTGGCCGACCCATCCGCTGGTTGCCCTCGTCGCCCTGGGCTTCATATTGGCCCTGCAATCCTCGCTCATGCACGAAGTTTCGCATGGTCACCCGACCCGCAACGCCAGGATCAACGAAGCCTTCATCTTTCTTCCGATCGGCTTTGTCTGGCCGTTCCGCCGCTTCAAAACGATCCATCTTCGCCATCATGCCGACGAGCGGCTGACCGATCCGCTGGACGATCCGGAAAGCTACTACAAGGCGCTTTGGATGCATGAGGAACTGCCGCCGGCGATGAAGTTCCTGCTCAAGCTCAACAACACCATGATCGGCCGCTTCATTCTCGGCCCGTGGCTGTCGTCGATCGGCTTCTTCATCGATGACGCCAGGCAAATGGCCGCCGGCGACAAGGTGATCCGCAGGGCCTGGCTGCTGCATGCCATCGGCGTTGCCGTCGTGGTGCCGATCGTGACGTTCGGCTTCGGCATCCCGCTCTGGCTCTACATTCTGGTGCCGGTTTGGCTTGGCCAGTCGCTGATCTCCGTCCGCACCTATGCCGAGCATCAGTGGTCGGAGCACCCGGAGGGCCGCACGATCATCGTCGAGCGGTCGCCGCTGTCGTTCCTGTTCCTTAACAACAACCTGCATCTGGTGCACCACAAGAGCCCGACGGTCGCCTGGTACAGACTGCCGAAGATGTTTCGCGATCGCCGCGAGGAATGGCTGCGGATGAACAACGGCTATGTCTATCCGAATTATTTCGCGTTGCTCAAATCCTTTGCCTTCAAGGCCAAGGAGCCGGTGGTGCATCCGGTGCTGCGCCGCGCGCCGGAACCCGGCCGCGCCTTCAAGCCGCGCATCAGGGCGCGCAATGTGAGCGGCCTTGGAACGGCTCCGGTGCCGGCGGAGCCGCCCAAGGAGTGATCGCGAGTTTCCGCGACCGCTTTTCCGCCGCGGGCCGCAGGCGCCGATGGGCCGCCTGTTTTTGAAAGCTTTTCGTCATGAGTAAGTTGGTTGCGGCCTTGCCGATGTATGACTGGCCCGAGGTGCGTGGCGAAATCGACGCGCAATGGATGCGGCTCCGCGATGCCTTCCGGCAGAGGGGCATCGATGCGCCGGAGATAATGGCGCGCAGCAACCGCGACCTGCCGCCGGTGCCGGGCGGCATCCGCGACGGCGCCGGAAAGCTGATTGCACCCGACCCGGCGACATTGCCCCCGGACGAGTTCGATTTTCACCAGCTTTGGCTGAGCCCGGCGCTGCTTTTCGGGCAGACCTGCTGGGGGCCGATGGAACTCGGCCTGGCCGAGCACGTGCAAGTGATTGCCCAGCCTAACTATGATGCTTTCGAGGGCGGGCAGGGCGAGCTCTATTCCAGCGCGCTGGTGATGCTTGGCGAAGGCGGGCCGTCGGTTGCCTCGCCCGAGGATGGCAAGGCCGTCATTCCCATCGATCTCATGCGCGGCAAGCGCTTCATTTTCAACAACCCGGATTCGATGTCCGGGCTGCTGGGGCTGACGCATGACCTGGAGGCGATCGGCGAAAGTCTCGACATCTTCGCATCGCGCAGTGAAAGCGGCGGCCACCGGTCGTCGATCGTCGCCGTAGCCGAGGGCCGGGCCGATATCGCCGCCATCGATTGCCAGAGCTGGGCATTGGCGCAGCGTTTCGAACCGGCGGCGCGGCGTGTGAAGGTCGTCGGCTGGACGACAAGGCGGAAGGGCTTGCCTTTCATCACCGCAAGCACAACGCCGGCGGATGTCATTGCGTCCATGCGCGAGGCTGTCGCCTCGGTCGGCTAAAGCGCGTCGCGATCTTTCAGATTTGCTCTGTGCGCTTTACGTTTCCGATTTTACGCATGTCTTTGTCCCGAAACCGGTTGCCACTTTCAGGAGACATGCTTTAATACGGCTCAACCGCCGAGCAGTCGCTCGTCCAGCGGATAGGCCGAAAGCTTTTCATTGCCGGTTTCGGTGATCAGGATCTGATCCTCGATCTTGACGCCTTCGTGCCCGCCCAGCCGGCCGATATAGCTTTCCACACACAGCACCATGCCCGGCTCAAGCACGCCGTCGGGCGTGTCGTCAGTCCAATCGCTGGCATGCGGCAAGGTCGGGTATTCGTCAGCCAGTCCGACGCCGTGATAGAGCACGCCGTAGCGCGTCGGGAAACAGTCTCCGGGCGGGACCGCCGAACGCTCGACGAGATCGCGGAAGGAGATGCCCGGCCGCATCAGGTCGGTGTTATGGGCGATCTGGTCGGCGGAAATGCGGAACAGGTCGCGCTGCTCGTTCGACGGCCTGCCGTTGCCGCAGAGCCAGGTGCGCGAGAGGTCGGCGCAGAAGCCGTAAGGGCCGATGAGGTCGGTGTCGAAGGCGACGAGGTCGCCGTCCTCGAC
>NZ_RZSC01000530.1:0-4260 GCF_003998155.1 Mesorhizobium sp. M1E.F.Ca.ET.063.01.1.1 | reverse complement strand
CAGTGAATTCGTGCACGGTTTCGTCGGAGAGAGTTCCTGCTTCGAGGTCACGGTGACGGGAGATGAATATCGTGATGCAGACGGAGCATCGCTCAGCTTGATCCTTGCCAACTCTTTGCCACCAGGTCGGCATCGGCTCTATCTGCGTCCTGCACAATTGCATTTGGGCCAAGATGCGGCGACCGCGTCAAACCATCTGAAGCTGCGCGTCGAGACATTGGAGTTCCTCGGCGACAGCTGGCGCTATCACCTTGTTGCCGGGCAGGTATCTCTTGTGTGTGACCACTGCGCCAATCTAGGGCTCCAGCCGGGCCACGGTGTGACGGTCGGCTGGGAAGATACGGCGATGCGGGTGTTCTCGTGAAGCGGCCAGGGGAAAGCCCGCTGGGGTTCTGGTTGGTCATGGCACCGGCGCTCTTGCTCTCGCTCGTCTGCTTCGGCGTTCCGGCCCTGTTCATGGCCCGCATGAGTCTCAACGGTCATGAACCGCAGACCGCCTATGTCGCTGGGGTCACCTTCGAGCACTATCGCAGGCTCCTGTCTGATACGTTGATCGCGGGGGTGATCTGGAACACGACCCGGCTGGCGTTCTTCGCCTCGATTCTTACGGTCGTGCTCGCTTATGCTTTCGCTCTGCTCGTCTGGCTGAGGCCGGGACGATGGCGCTTCATGTTTATCGGCTTGGCTCTTCTGCCCATGCTGATTTCCGAGATCGCCATCATCTTCGGCTGGTGGACGATTTTTCCAAAAAACGGGTTGCTAAGCTACATCGTCGTTTCGACCGGCCTGACCAACGACAAGATCAGCTTGATGTACACCGAAGGTGCTGCTCTCGTGGGTCTCGTTTACGTCGCGCTTCCCTATTGCTTCTTCATCCTGCTCTCGGTCTTCGACGGCATCGACCGGCGCACGCTGGAAGCCGCCTCCGATCTCGGTGCGCCGCCGTTCACAACGTTCTCCGAAGTGATCCTGCCGCAAACGCTCGTCGGTCTGTTTGCAGCCTTTGCGCAGGCCTTCATCTGGACGATGGGCGTCTATGCAACGCCGCTGGCGCTCGGCCCCGATACGCTGTGGACGCTCGGCTATCTGATCCAGGACCAGATGTTGAGCAAGCACCACTGGCCGATGGCCGCGACGCTTTCCATGGCGCTGATGCTGGGGATTGCCGGCATGATGGCCGTGATCCGCTGGCTCCAGCCGACACAGAGGTCTTTTCATGTCTAGGTCTTTTGCGACGTTATTGCGCGTAGACCTCGTCCTCCGGATATTAGCAGCCATCTTTGGCGCAAGTATCCTGGTTTACATTCTGCTGCCGATCCTGATGACTCTGGCAATGTCGTTCAGTGCCGGGCAACAATTGCGTTTCCCCATTCGCAACCTTTCCCTTGAATGGTATCTTGATTTCGCAGGAAGCGCGCAATGGACGTCCGCACTGGCCAACAGCCTGCTGGTAGCAACCGGAACCATGGTTCTCTCGACGAGCTCCGGGGTCGCAGCTGCATGGGCCTTTACGCGCAACACAATCCGCGGGTCGTCGGTGCTCTACCTCATCATCATGCTGCCGCTCTTCATGCCCGGCGTTGTTCTGGGGCTTGGCATCGCGATGACATTCAGTCGGGTCCAGGTTTTCGGGGTATCGCTTTTTGGGTCGCCGCTTCTGGTCATCCTTGCACATTCTCTCTGGGCCATGCCGTTGGTCTTCCTGCTGATGGAGGCCGTCTTTCGAACGGTTGATCAGCGCCTCGTCGAGGCGGCCCTCGATCTCGGCGCTCGTCCGTGGCGGGTGTTTGTCGAGGTCGTACTACCCGCCTGCACTACGGGCATCTTTTCGTCAGCGCTGTTCGCTTTCGTGATTTCGCTAAACGAGTTCGTGATGGCGCTGTTCCTGACGGATCGCGACAGCCAGACACTACCAGTCCTCATGTGGCTATCCTTGCGATCTGCCGCTACACCGATGCTGGCGGTCGCGTCGATGACGCTCACCGGTTCGGTATTGATCGGTCTCGCTCTGGTTGCCGTCGCCCGAACTCGACGCATGCAACATAGGCTAGCTCGGTGGGATCAATCACCGACCGGCCCACCGAGACCAGAGGCGCAAGGCCTCACACAAGCGGCACACATTGGCCAATAAAGTGGGACCACAGTGGTGGCGAGGTTCCAGGCGCAGAATTCCGAGGCCGCAGGTTTCGATCCGTGCGCACGCGATGGGAACGGGGGAACCAACTGCCCCAATTCTATTGCCGGATACCAACAAAGCTGTCCCCACAGCTCGGCTGTCGAGCGCCTCCTCGGTCCAACGTTGAGCGAGTCGCCATCCTAGTTCTTGAAAGCCATTGCCCATGCGCGTGTGAAAACCGACAGTTGGGTGCCGCGAGATTGGCGAAACTGCGCGCGGCCTGCTCTCTGCCGGAGCTTTTGTTGCCGATGAAGGCACCTACAGCCGCCTACGCAAGCGGCCAGATCTGGCGCTCGAACAGCTAGAATGTCATCGAGCTCAAGCCAGCCCAGCGTAGCCTGGCTCATTCTCTTTAATAGGTCGTCTAGCCGCGCACCGCGATGTCCGCAGTCCGACAAATGTGAGTTATACCCTTGGCCCTGTTCGGTCCCGAAGTTGTTTTTCAAGCCTTTTTCTCTTGGCACGATTTATGCGGAGTTACCAGCAAAGGCCCCATGAGCGAGGAGAACGCCTTGTCGCGCTCAAAACGAGCATCAAGCTACACGATCGTCAAAATTCCTGTCTGTCAGCTGCGACCGACAGAGGAAATCAACTTTGAACGTGCTCGGACGCTGGCCAAGATGATAGCTAAAAGGGGACTGTGGACCCGGCCGATGCTGGTCGAACACCGCCATTTGTTGATCATGGATGGTCATCACCGCTATTCTTGTGCCACCGAGCTCAGCCTATCGTCTGTTCCATGCATATTGCTCTCCTATGATGATCCAAATCTGCATGTGACCTACTGGTCCGAGCCCGGGCCCGTTGCTGTGGATCGGATTATCCAGGCCGGCCTTTCCGGCGTCCCGTTGAGCTATAAGACCATCCGGCACAAATTGGTCGCGCTGCCAAGCTGCTCCGTCGATCTGGACGACCTGAGATGAGGGACGATCAATGATCCAGGAATACTCTGGCGATGAACCGGAGCCATTACGCAGCGAGTGGACGCTCGATTTGCTCAACAGCCGATCCGAACTAGCTGCTTGGGTCGACGGATTCGGATCGCCCTTGCACGTGGTATTTCCAGACCAAGCCAATCGAAATTACCTACAGTGGCGGAATGAGTTGCGGACAGTCTATGGCGATTGTGAGATCCAGTTTGCGTTGAAGGCCTGTAAGTCTGCGGCGCTTCTGCGCGCATTCGCTCTGGCTGGCGCTGGTGCCGATGTTTCTTCGGCTCACGAAATGACTTCGGCCTTCGCGAACCTAGTTCCAGTGCAGCGTATCTCGATGACCGGTCCGGCGAAGTCCGATCATGAAGTTAGTCTGTGCATACGCAATGGGATAGCTATCCACGTCGACTGTATCGAAGAGCTGAAGCGCATTCTTGAATTGGCCGGAACGGCGGGCAGTATCCGTAGTCTGTTCCTCCGGGCCCGTCCCAGAAGCGAGCCAGGTTCGCGTTTCGGGATGACCGAAGGTCAGTTGATGGCGTGTCTGCCGCTACTTGAAGAGGCCAAGGTGGGGCGGATTGGTGTTTCCTTTCACATCAACGATTACAAAGTTGAGACTCGCGCAGAACAGTTGCGCGCCTCCATCGCTTTTCTACGGCGTCTCTGCGCGCAGGGCCTGCCCCCCGGCGGCATCGATATCGGCGGGGGATATCCCATCCGTTACCTTGAGAGGTTCGATCCGGCTGCATACAGTCGAGGCGTGCATTGGGCCAGTATGCCAAAACCCGGTAGCTATCCTTATGCTCCGGAGCTTGCCGGCTCGCGCCACGCAGCTGCAGTCATCCAGATCGCTCTAGCGGAGCCGGCAGACCGAGGCTTCTTGGAGCGTTACCGGCTGCCAATCATCCTGCAGCCGGGTCGCTCGCTTCTCGACCAGTGCGGGATCAGCGCCTTCAATGTAATTGAGGTTAAGGAACTTGGAGACAGTCGATTCGCGGTGGTCCTCGACGGTATGTCCTTTTCACTTTCTGAGACTTGGTTTGGCGCCGATTTCGTGCCTCCTCCGGCGATTCTGCCGCGACAAAAACGTGCAGCGGCGCGACATAATGCGCTCTATTTTCTGCTCGGGCGCAGTTGTCTCGAGTCCGATGT
>NZ_RZSC01000052.1:0-17701 GCF_003998155.1 Mesorhizobium sp. M1E.F.Ca.ET.063.01.1.1 | reverse complement strand
CCTTGGCGCCGGCCTTCGCCAGCTGGCGCGCGGCGGCGAGACCGGTGAAGCCGCCGCCAATGACGGCGGCGTCGTAGTGTCCCTCGACCGGGCCTTGCGCCCCCCCGGAAAAAACAGGAGCGGTGTCGTGCCAGTAGGAGACCAGCTTCATTTGCATCCCGTCAGTTTCAAAGCCCGACCACGCCCGGAAGACCGGAAATGTCGGCGATCTCGACATAGCCGTAATAGGGGTTAGCCGGCTCGTGACCCCGATTGACCCAGACCTTGTTCTTGATCCCGAGATCATGCGCCGACATCAGGTCGTAGCGGAACGAGGACGAGCAGTGAAGAACATCCTCCGGACCACAGCCCAGCCTATCGAACATGTATTCGAAAGCCTTGAAGCGTGGCTTGTAGGCTTGAGCCTGTTCGGCCGTGTAGACGGCATGGAATGGCGCGCCGAGCTTCTCGACATTGGACATGATCTGCGCGTTCATGGCGTTGGAGAGGATGACCAGCGGAATTTCCTTGGCGACCTTGGCGAGGCCGGCTGGAACGTCGGCGTGCGGCCCCCAGGTCGGGACACGCTCATAGACCATTTTGGCGTCGTCGGAGCTGAAGGCGACGCCGTTGCGGTTGCAGGCGCGCTCGAGCGCGTTGTGAACGACATCGGCATAAGGTTTCCAGTCGCCCAATATCTCGTCCAGCCGGTACGCTGCGAAGTTCTTGATGAACTCCTGCATGCGCGGCTCATCGAGCCGGCTGCCATAGAGGTCACGCGCCGCCTCGGCCATCTGGAAATTGGTCAACGTGCCATAGCAGTCGAAGGTGATGTATTTGGGCCTGAAAGATGCCATATCCGTCGATCTCCGGTGGAAGCACATCCGTGTTGGGACGTTTTTCATCATAGACCGGCAGAAAGCGACCCACCTGACCGAAAAGCGCCTGCCGAAAGCAGAAAGTTCCGTATCCGCGGTTCCGTTTGGCACGCTGTAGCATCTTGAGCTTCGAAGGATGCCGCCGGTGGAGGCGCTAAACGCATCTAGTTCCATAGGCGCCAGCACAAGATGCGGCGCACCCCCTGCGCAACGGCGAATGATACCGTCGAAGTCGAGACCTTCAGACGATCTGCGGCGCACCAATGATCGAGACTTGGGGTCAGACTGAAAGGTGCGTCATGCAGCAAGGCGAGATCGAACTCCAGGACTTCGGGCCGGATCATATCGACGGTGCAGTCGCGCTATCTCGGCAGGAGAATTGGCCGCATCGCCCGCAGGATTGGCAGATGGCGCTGCAGCTTTCGAGCGGCGCGGTCGCCCTCGATGACCAGGGCCGGGTCACCGGAACCATACTGGTGACGCCCTATGGCGCCGATTGCGCAATGATCAACATGGTGATCGTCGACCGGAACGTGCGTGGCAAGGGGCTCGGGCGCCGCCTGATGGAACAGGCCTTCGCTCTTGCAGAGGATCGTCCGCTGCGGCTCGTCGCGACGGCAGACGGCATGCCGCTCTATCAGAAACTGGGCTTCGCGCCCTCGGGCACCATCCTGCAGCATCAGGGAAGCATCGCTCAGCTTGGCGCGCCCGACGGCGTGGAAGCGGCAAGCGGCGATGATCTGCCGGAGATCAAGGCGCTGGACCGCGATGCCTATGGCGCCGACCGTGAAGCCCTGATCGATGCTCTGGCCGAGCGTGGCCAATTCGCCGTCATTCGCCACGACGGCGCCATCGAGGCTTATGCCGCGATCCGTCCGTTCGGACGCGGCGAGGTGATCGGTCCGGTCATCGCGAGCAGCGCTGAGGAAGCCAAAGCACTAATCTGCTTTTTCGCCGCGTCGCGCCCCGGCGCCTTCCTGCGCGTCGACACGGACAGCAGGACAGGCATTGCCGACTGGCTCACGGAAATCGGCCTCGCCCATGTCGGCGGCGGCGTGGCGATGGACCGCCCCGCCAAGAAGGGCCCCGAACAGGCCAGGCCAAAAGTTTACGCCCTCGCCAACCAGGCGCTCGGATAATCCGGAGGACAACAATGCTCGCCAATTCCCTGGTCGAACTCGACCGCGCCCATCTCATCCATCCGGTCGCCTCTTATCGCGGCCACGAGGCGCTCGGCGTGCGCGTGCTGAAATCGGCGAAGGGCGCCACCGTGACCGATGCGTCCGGCCGGCAGCTTGTCGACGGTTTTGCCGGGCTTTGGTGCGTCAATGCCGGCTATGGCCACGACAGTATCGTCGAGGCGGCAGCCCGGCAGATGCGCGAGCTTCCCTACGCCACCGCCTATTTCGACCTCGGCTCGGAGCCGGCCATCCGGCTTGCCTCGGAACTGGCCGAGCGCGCGCCGGGGGACCTCAACCACGTCTATTTCACGCTCGGCGGGTCGGACGCGGTCGACAGCACGATCCGGTTCGTCCGCTATTACTGGAACGCCAGGGGCGAGCCGCAACGCGACCAGTTCATCTCGATCGAGCTGGGTTATCACGGGTCGTCGGTGGTCGGCGCCGGCCTCACCGCCCTGCCCGCCTTTCACGCCGGCTTCGGCATTCCCTTCGAATGGCAGCACAAGATTCCCTCGCCCTATCCCTATCGCAATCCGGTGGGCGAGGACGGGAACGCGATCATTGCCGCATCGCTCGCCGCGCTGAAGGCCAAAATCGAGACGATCGGGGCGGAGCGGATCGCCGCGTTCTATGCCGAGCCGATCCAGGGCTCGGGCGGCGTCATCGTCCCGCCGAAAGGCTGGATCAAGGCGATGCGAGAGCTCTGCCGCGAGTATGGCATCCTGTTCATCGCCGACGAGGTGATCACCGGTTTCGGCCGCACGGGACCTCTCTTTGCCTGCACCGATGAGGACATCGTTCCCGATTTCATGACGACGGCAAAAGGTCTGACCTCGGGCTATGTTCCGATGGGCGCCGTGTTCATGGCCGATCATGTCTACAACGTCATCGCCGATGGCGCCGGCAGCGCGGCGGTCGGCCACGGCTATACCTATTCCGCTCATCCGGTCAGCGCCGCCGTCGCGCTCGAGGTGCTGAAGCTCTATGAGGACGGCCTGCTGGAGAACGGCGCCAAAGCCGGTGCCCGCCTGATGGGGGGGCTGGAGGAGCTGAGGGACCACCCGCTCGTCGGCGATGTGCGCGGTCGCGGCATGCTTGCAGCGATCGAGCTGGTGGTCGACAAACAGAAGAAGACGCCACTTCCCGCCTCGGCCATGCCGGCGCGGCGCGTCTTCGACAGGGCGTGGGACAACGGCCTGATCATCCGCGCCTTTGCGCATGGGGTCCTCGGCTATGCCCCGCCGCTCTGCTGCACCGACAGCGACATCGACGCGATCATCGAGCGCACCCGCCGAACGCTCGATGAGACGCTGGATGACGCGGATGTCCGCAAGGCGCTGGCATGACGGGCGGCCAATATTTCGCGTTTCGAAATATCGCTTCGGCAGGCGATTTCGCAATTTTGTGCCGCAGCCCCGCGCCTTTTCGGCGAATCCAGCGCGGGGGAAGTGCCAGACTGCTTTTAAAGACAAGGCCAGAAAGCCCGAATTTCCAGGTTTTGAAAAAGGCCGACGCCCCGGACAGCACGGAATTTTGTTCTGTTCAGCATGATGCAATTCGGTCGCGCGCAGAGGAGAGCCAGATTTGGCCAGGGGCTTTAGCGAATTCAAATACATGACCTTCGATGTGGTCGGCACGCTGATCGACTTCGAAGGGGGCATCACGAGCTGCCTGGCCGGCATCGCCGCCGAAGCTGGTGTCTCCTTCGACGGCGAGGAGGCGTTTGCCCTTTACCGGCAGGCTCGCTACATGCCCGATGCGGGCCTGTTCCCTGACGATCTGGCGCGTGTCTACATGGTCATCGCGCCGCGGCTCGGCCTGCCGGCCGAGGAGAAATACGGAGCCCGCCTGCGGGATTCCGCCAGCACCTGGCAAGGCTTCTCCGACAGCGCGGCGGCCTTGGCCGACCTTGCGAAAGCCCACAGGCTGATTGCCATGACCAATGCCCGGCGCTGGGCGCTCGACCATTTCGAGAAGCAGCTCGGATCGCCCTTCTTCGCCACCTTCACGACCGACGACACCGGCACGGAGAAACCGGACCCCGCCTTCTTCCAGGCAGTCTTCGATTTCGTGGCCGCCCGCGGCGACGACAAGGACGACATCCTGCACGTCGCGCAAAGCCAGTATCACGACATCGGCATCTCCCGGGCGCTTGGCATGACCAACTGCTGGATTGAGCGCCGCCATGCCCTGAAGGGCTATGGCGGCACGATAGAGCCCGAGCGCTTCACCGTGCCGGACCACCACTTCACCTCGATGGCCGCCTTTGCGTCGGCCGTGCGGGAAAGTCTAAAGGAACGAACCTGAGCCCAAGCCCGGAAAGCCGCAGCAAGACGAGCATCCCGACTAAAGAAACAGAAAGGGGAATGACATGACCGACAAGATCACGAACTGGACCAGCGCAGACGATGCCATGGTCGAAAACGCCATTCGGCGAGGCGCCAGTCGCCGCGAACTCCTCAAGATGCTGCTGGCCGGCGGCGCCGCGGTTGCCGCGGGCAGCGTGGTGCTTGGCCGCGCCACGCAAGCCGTCGCCGCCACCCCGGTTTCCGGTGGAAATTTCAAGGCGGCCGGCTGGTCGTCCTCGACGGCCGATACGCTCGATCCGGCAAAGGCGTCTCTCTCTACCGACTATGTCCGCTGCTGTTCGCTCTACAACCGCCTGACCTTCCTCGACAAGGACGGCAAGACGCAGATGGAGCTGGCTGAAGGCTTCGACAGCAAGGACGCCAAGACCTGGACCGTGAAGCTGCGCAAGGGCGTCACCTTCCATGACGGCAAGGACCTCACCGCCGACGACGTCGTCTTCTCGCTGAAGCGCCATCTCGACAAGGCGGTCGGCTCCAAGGTCGCCAAGATCGCCGCGCAGATGACCGGCTTCAAGGCGGTCGACAAGTCGACTGTCGAAATCACGCTCGCCGATCCGAATGCCGACCTGCCGACCATCCTAGCGCTGCATCACTTCATGATCGTCGCCGACGGCACCACCGATTTCTCCAAGGGCAACGGCACGGGCGCCTTCGTGCTGCAAACGTTCGAACCGGGCGTGCGTTCGGTGGTCACCAAGAACAAGAACTACTGGAAGTCGGGCAAGCCTTACCTCGACTCCTTCGAATTCATCGCCATCACTGACGACAGCGCCCGCGTCAACGCCCTGATTTCCGGCGACATCAATTTTGCGGCCTCGATCAATCCGCGCTCGATGAAGCTGCTGGAGAGCCAGCAGGGCTTTGAGCTGTCGAAGACGACCTCGGGCAACTATACGGACCTCAACATCCGGCTCGACATGGATCCGGGCAGCAAGGCCGATTTCGTGGCCGGCATGAAGTACCTCGTCAACCGCGAGCAGATCGTCAAATCGGCATTGCGCGGCCTCGGCGAAATCGGCAACGACCAGCCCGTGTCGCCAGCCAATATCTTCCATAACGCCGATCTCAAGCCGAAGGCCTTCGACCCGGACAAGGCGAAGTTCCACTTCCAGAAGGCGGGCCTGCTCGGCCAGCCGATCCCCGTGGTCGCTTCCGACGCGGCGACCTCGTCGATCGACATGGCGGTGATCATCCAGGCCGCCGGCGCTGATATCGGCATGAAGCTCGACGTCCAGCGCGTCCCGTCCGATGGCTACTGGGACAATTACTGGCTCAAGGCGCCGGTCCATTTCGGCAACATCAATCCGCGCCCGACGCCGGACATCCTGTTCTCGCTGCTTTACGCTTCCAACGCGCCGTGGAACGAAAGCCAGTACAAATCCGAGAAGTTCGACAAGCTGCTCGTCGAGGCGCGAGGCCTGCTCGACCAGGCCAAGCGCAAGGAAATCTACGGCGTGATGCAGGGTATGGTTTCCGAGGAAGCCGGCACCATCATCCCGGCCTATATCTCCAACGTCGATGCCCTCTCCAGCAAGGTGAAGGGTTTGGAAGCGAACCCGCTCGGTGGCATGATGGGCTACGCAATGGCGGAATACCTCTGGCTCGAAGCCTGAGGGGCGCCTGCCGGGGACCGGTCAGCCGGTCCCCGGCACTGCATTGCGCAAGATTGTTTGGCCTAACGCAACCGCAGGGAGCGCTTCCATGAAGTCTGGGGTTCTCAACCTCGTGGTGAAGCGGCTGGCTGTCGCGGTCGTCACCCTTCTGATAGTCCTGTTCGCCGTGTTTTTCGCCACCAGCATGCTGCCTGGCGACACCGCGTCGATCCTGCTTGGCCAGGCGGCGACCCCCGAGGCCGTCGCCGGCCTGCGCGAAGCCATGCACCTCAACGATCCGGCGATTCTGCGCTTCCTGCGCTGGCTTGTCGGCCTGCTCCATGGCGATCTCGGCACCTCCTATGCCAACGACATGCCGGTCGCGGCGCTGATCGGCGGGCGCTTCGTCAACACCATGAAGCTGGCCAGCATCACCACGCTGATCTCGGTGCCGCTGGCGCTGACGCTCGGCATCACCGCCGCGATGCTGCGCGGCTCCCTCTACGACCGCACCGTCACCGTGCTTTCGATCGGCGTCATCTCCGTGCCGGAGTTCATGGTCGCGACGCTGGCGGTCCTGCTCTTTGCCGTCTATCTCAGATGGTTGCCGGCGCTGTCCTCGGTGAACGAGGCGCATTCGCTGACCGACCTCGTGCGCATCTACGCGATGCCGGTGATCACGCTCACCTTCGTCATCTCCGCCCAGATGATCCGCATGACCCGTGCCGCGGTGATCGAAACGCTTTCCACGCCCTATGTCGAGATGGCGCTCCTCAAGGGCGCCTCGCGCAGCCGCATGGTGCTGAGGCACGCGCTTCCCAACGCGCTCGGGCCGATCGTCAACGCGGTCGCGCTCTCGCTGTCCTACCTGGTCGGCGGCGTCATCATCGTGGAGACGATCTTCAACTATCCCGGCATCGCCAAATTGATGGTCGATGCGGTCGCGACCCGCGACCTGCCGCTGATCCAGAGCTGCGCGATGATCTTCTGCCTCGGCTATCTCCTGCTCATCACGGCCGCCGATATCATCGCCATCATGTCCAACCCGAGGCTCAGATGACGATGGCGCGCGTGGAAGCCTCCCGAAGGTCCTTCCTGGGCCACAGCTACAACCTCGTGGGCGTCGTGGCCTCGCTGGTCATCCTGGCGTGGACGCTGATCGCGATCTTCGCGCCCTATATCATTCCCCATCCGATCGGCGACATCGTCGACGACGACTATTTCGGCCCGATGCGTCAGGGGCTGTGGCTCGGCTCCGACTATCTGGGCCGCGACATGCTCTCCAGGGTTCTGATGGGCGCACGCTACACCGTCGGCATATCGCTCGCCGCCGTCTCCATCGCCTGCTTTTCGGGCGTCGTGCTCGGCATGATCGCCGCCGTCACCGGCGGTTGGCTGGACACCTGCCTCAGCCGCTTCCTCGACGCGATGAACTCCATCCCGAGCAAGCTGTTCGGCCTTGTCGTCGTGGCCGCAGTCGGCTCGTCGATCCCGGTGCTGATCCTGACGCTCGCCGTCATCTACATCCCCGGCGCCTACCGCTTCGCACGGGCGCTCGCCGTCAACATCAACACCATGGACTTCATGACCGTCGCCCGCGTCCGTGGTGAGAGCACGGCCTATCTCATCGGGTCCGAGATCCTGCCCAACATCATCCGTCCGGTGCTGGCCGACTTCGGCCTGCGCTTCGTCTTCATCGTGCTTTTGCTCTCGGGCCTCTCCTTCCTCGGGCTCGGCCTGCAGCCGCCTTTAGCCGACTGGGGCGCGCTGGTGCGCGAGAACATCGGCGGCCTGCCCTTCGCGGCTCCTGCAGTCATCGTGCCCTCGCTGGCGATCGCCAGCCTCACCATCAGCGTCAACCTGCTGATCGACAACCTGCCGCAGAAGATCAGGGACCGTGACGCATGACCAACCTCGTCGAGGTCAGGAACCTGAGGATCGAGGCCACGACCGACGCCGGACGTCTGGTCGAAATCATCAAGGGCGTCAGCATCGACATCGCCGACGGCGAGATCGTCGCCCTGATCGGCGAGAGCGGCTCCGGCAAGACGACAGTGGCGCTCTCGCTCATGGGCCACGCACGGCCAGGCTGCCGGATCACCGGCGGCGAGATCAACGTCAACGGCAAGAACATGGCGGCACTCGCCGAGAAGGAACGGGCGAAGCTGCGCGGCACCGACATCGCCTATGTTCCGCAAAGTGCGGCCGCCTCCTTCAACCCATCATCCACGATCATGGAGCAGGTGATCGAGGTCACGCGCATCCACAGGCTGATGCCGCCCGAGCAGGCACGCAAGCGGGCAGTCGAGCTGTTCAGGGCCTTGTCGCTGCCGGACCCGGAAGGGATCGGCGCCCGTTATCCGCACCAGGTTTCGGGTGGGCAATTGCAGCGCTTGGCGGCGGCCATGGCGCTTATCGGCGATCCCAAGCTGGTTATCTTCGACGAGCCGACGACGGCGCTCGACGTGACGACGCAGATCGACGTGCTGAAGGCATTCAAGTCGGTGATGAAGGCGGACGGCATAGCGGGTGTCTACGTTTCCCACGACCTCGCGGTCGTCGCCCAGATCGCCGATCGCATCGTGGTGCTGAAGGGCGGCGAAGTGCAGGAGACCGGCACGACGCGAGAAATTCTTTCGGCTGCCAAGCACCCCTATACGAGGGAGCTGCTGGCTGCCTTCGAACCGAAGGCGCAGGGCGCGAAGGCGGATGCAGATGCGGCAGCGAAGCCGCTGCTGCGTGTCGACAATCTGACGGCCGGCTACGGGGCGGTCCGCGCCGACGGTCTGCCGCTCATCCGCGCCGTCCAGTCCGTCAGCCTGGTCGTGGAGAAGGGGCGCAACCTCGGCATCATCGGCGAATCCGGCTGCGGGAAATCGACGCTGGCGCGGGTCATCGCCGGTATCCATCCGGCGGCGGCCGGCGACATCGTCTTCGACGGCAAGGAACTGGAGCGCACCGCCAGGAAACGCAGCCAGGACCAGCTGCGCGAGATGCAGATCGTGTTCCAATATGCCGATACCGCGCTCAATCCGGCAAAGCCTATCGAGGACATCATCTCCCGCCCGCTGGCCTTCTATCACCGGCTCGACAGGCAGGCCCGCTCGAAGCGGGTCGACGAACTGCTCGACATGGTGCGCCTGCCGAAGGCGCTGCGCTACCGTCATCCGGCGGAGCTGTCGGGCGGCCAGAAGCAGCGGGTGAACTTCGCGCGCGCGCTCGCGGCCAACCCCAAGCTCATCATCTGCGACGAAATCACGTCGGCGCTCGACACGGTGGTGGCGTCAGCCGTGATCGAGCTGCTCAAGGAGCTGCAGCGCGAGCTCGGCCTCTCCTACATCTTCATCAGCCACGACCTTTCCGTCGTCGAGGCCATCTGCGACGAGATCATGGTGATGTACAATGGCGAGCGGGTGGAGCAGATCACGCCCGACAAGGTGAAGGCGCCGACCCACCCCTATTCCAAGCTTCTGTTCTCCTCCGTGCCGAAGCTCGATCCGACCTGGCTCGACGGTCTCGTCCGCGACCCCGAATTGGTCAGCCAGTACGGCCACAGGTAGAGGAATTCGAGGCGGCCACGCTTCACATCGGAAACAGGCTGGGCAACGGCATGTGCGCTTTGACGATGGGCGACTTCAGCACCACGAAGCTGAAATACTTGTCGATGCCGATATCCATGTCGGTGAGCCGCTCCATGATCGTCTGGTACTCGCCGATGCCGGCGGTCACGAATTTCATCAGGTAATCGTAACCGCCCGACACGAGATGGCATTCGATGACCTGGTCGATCTTCTCCACGACGGCGAGAAAGCGGGCGAAGTCCACCTGGCGGTGATTCTTCAAAGTGATCTCGGTGAACACGGTCAGCGTCTGGCCGAGCTTGCCGATGTTGACCTGCGCTGAATAGCCTTCGATGTAGCCTTCCGACTGGAGCTTCTTGACCCGCATCAGGCACGGGCTCGGCGACAGGTGCACCAACTCGGCCAGCTCCACATTGGTAATGCGGCCGTTCTTCTGCAATTCGTGCAGAATCTTGATGTCGATCCGATCCAGTTTCACAGCCGTCTCCGTAGAAAGCGCGCCACAGCACAAAATGCTGCCATGCTGGTTGCCATTGACACTACCACAGCCCGCCGTCCTGTCCATGAGAGCTAATACCGCTTTGAAACGCAGCGACTCCTGATTTCGACCGAGCTGCCGGAATAAAATTCTGCTTCGGCCTCAACTGCAGCAGCGGCTGCCTGCGCAACGCGCTAAATTGGCGCTTCGAGATGGAGAGACCATGCGCGCGCCGCTGCAGCAAATCGAAACGTCCGGCGAACTGCCGCAATCCGCGGATGCGGTGGTGATCGGCGGCGGGATCGTCGGTGTCTTCGCCGCCTATTATCTGGCAAGGCGCGGCATGAAGGTGGCGCTCGTCGAAAAGGGACGTATCGGCGCCGAGCAGTCCAGCAGAAACTGGGGATGGTGCCGCCAGCAGAACCGCGACGCCCGCGAGTTGCCTATGGCGACCCGAAGCCTCGATCTGTGGGCTCACTTTGCGGTCGAAGCTGGCGAGGACACGGGCTTCCGCCGTTGCGGCCTGCTCTATCTCAGCAATGACGAGGCGGAACTGGCCGGCTGGGCACGCTGGCGTGACTTTGCCAAAACGGCCTGCGTCACCACCCACATGCTCGACAGCGCCGAAGCGAGCGCGCGCGGTCGCGCCACAGGCCGTATCTGGAAGGGCGGCGTCTTCTCGCCGACCGACGGTACCGCCGATCCGTCGCAGGCCGCGCCCGCGGTCGCCCGCGCCATCCTCAAGCTCGGCGGCAGCGTACACCAGAATTGCGCGGCACGCGGCATCGAGACCGAGGGCGGTCGCCTGAGCGGCGTGGTCACGGAAAGCGGAACGATCCGGACGAAGGTGGCGGTGCTTGCCGGCGGCGCCTGGGCGTCCTCCTTTTGCCATCAGTTCGGCTTCCGCTTCCCGCAGGCATCGGTCCGCTCCTCCATCCTGTCCGTTTCGCCCGGCGCCGAGGGTCTGCCGGATGCGCTGCACACGGCAAGGATTTCGGTCACGCGCCGCGGCGACGGTGGCTACACGCTTGCGATCAGCGGACGCGGACGCGTGGACGTGACGCCGCAGCAACTGCGCTTCTCCTCGCAGTTCGTCCCGATGTTCCTGAAGCGCTGGCGAAGCCTCGCGCCTGGCGGCCTGCAGGGCATGCGTTCGGGTCACGAAACGCTGCGACGCTGGCGGCTCGACCGGCCGACGCCGATGGAGCGCATGCGCATCCTCGATCCGGTCCCGGATCGGGCGACCATCCGCCTGACCCACGCCCGCGCGCTCGAGCTGCTGCCGGCTCTGCGCCAGACCAGGATCAGCGCCGCCTGGGCCGGCTATATCGACAGCACGCCGGACGGCGTGCCCGCCATCGGCGAGATAGATACCGTTCCGGGCTTCTTCCTGGCTGCCGGATTCTCGGGACACGGCTTCGGCATCGGGCCGGGCGCCGGGCATCTCGTCGCCGATCTGGTGACCCAGTCGGAACCGATCGTCGATGCGACATCTTACGATCCGCGGCGCTTCGATGACTCGGCCTGGGGCAAGGTTGCCGATTTCTAAGACGTGGCGGACGCCAATCTCCGGCTTTCGCAATTGCATCAGCCTTCCCCGAGAAAAGCGCCGATCGGCGCCGGCCGCACAGGAGCCTGCCCGCGAAACCGGCCGACGGTATGGAGCGCACAACCGGCTTGGGCCGCGACGAGTTCGGCGGCCGCCAACTGGCAATAGCGCCCCTGGCAGCGCCCCATGCCGGCGCGTGACAGCGATTTCACCCTGTTGGCCTCGCCGCCGCGTTCCACGCTTTCGCGTATGGCGCCAGCGCTCACATTCTCGCAGCGGCAAACGATCGCCTCGTCGGGCAGCGCCCGCACCATCTCGAACGGCCAGGGAAAGGCGCGAGCCAGCCCGCGGGCAAAGCGTTCGAGCCGCGCCAGCTTGCGCAGATCGGCATTGACGGAAGGCGCCGGACGCCCGAGATCGGAAAGGCACGCCGTTGCAGCAAGACGCCCCGCTATTTCCGCGCCATCCGCCCCGAGGAGACGAACCCCATCGCCGGCAAGATAGACTCCGTTGCCGGCCCTGCCCATATCGTCCGTCTTCGGCAGCCATTGTTGCCACTGCTCGTCATAAATGAAGGTGCATCCCGTCAGGTCGGCCAGATGCGTCTCCGCCCGCAGGTGCCAGCCCATGCCGACCATGTCGCATGGGGTGAGGTGCTCCCGGCCGCCGGCATCGCGCCAGCGCATCGCCGTGACGCCCGATGTATCGGCCTCGATCCGCCCGAGCGTCACGCCCGCATGATAGCGGCCGCCGAGCCGCGCCCGCAGGGCGAGGCCGCGCAGCGCGACGATCGGCCGGGCGGAGAGCCCCCAGAGCCCCCGCATCTGCTGGCGCCAAAATGAGGTGTCGAGCACCGCCGCCACATCCGCTCCAGCCTTGAGGAGCTGCGCGCCGACCAGTGTCAGCAAGGGCCCCGATCCGATGAGCACGATCCGCCTCCCGAGGGCTACGCCCTGCGCCTTGAGCGCGATCTGCGCCGCGCCAAGGCTGTAGACGCCGGCGCTCTGCCAGCCGGGAACGGGAGCGACGCGGTCGGATGCGCCGGTGGCCAGGATCAGACGGTCATAGCCGATCACCTGCACGCCGCCCTCTCCCAGCACATGCAGCCGACCCTCATGCGCGGCGATGACCGAGCTGCGCGCGCAATAAGTGAGCCGCCCTTCTTCGGCCAGCCGGTCGAAAAGCGCATGCAGTGCGCGGGCCTTCGCCGCCTCCGGCCCGTAGAGCTGTTCCGGTGTGCGGACGAACCCGATAGGCGGACGACGATAGATCTGCCCGCCCGCGGAATGCCCTTCGTCGATCACCACCGGGTGGAGCCCGGCCTCGACCAGCGTCGCGGCGGCCCTTATGCCGGCCGGACCCGCGCCCACGATCACGATCCGCGGCGATGACGTCTCGCTCACGGCCAGTTCTCCGGCGGCGTCGTGCGCAATCGCATACCTTCAGCGACAAGGGTTGTGCATGCCCGCAGACGCGGCCCCTCCTCCTGCCACACCCAGCAATCCTGGCAGGCTCCCATCAGGCAGAAGCCGGCGCGCGGCTCAGGTCCGAACTCGGAGTTTCGCAACGCGTGTCCTGAAGCCAGAATGGCGATCAGCACGGTGTCGCCTGCAAGCGCGCCACGCATCTCACCGTCGAGAAAGAAGCGCACCTGTGCCCGGTCGAACTCGGCCAGCCGGACGATGCGGCCGGCGGTGTTCATTCCGCGGCCTCCCGGACCGCACCGGGACGGGGCAATTCGGGAAACCGTTCGCAGGCCGCGTCGAAGGCCGCCTGGACGCCTTCCGGCCCGGAGCGGCCTTTCATGCGGCGGAAGATCTCCGTCTTGGCGAAGAAGCGCCAGTGGATCGGCAAGGCGTCCAGCAGAGCGTGGAGCCGGCCATAGGCAGCCTGTGTCCACTGCGCTTCATAGCCTTCGCGCTCCGGGCCGAAATGGAAATGGCCGGCGGAAGGCTTTTGTCCGGCGCGCAGCCGCTCCGTCGCCTGCCGGTCGACCTCGCCGTCGCGAATGACGACGCCATACTCGCTTTCGGCTGCTGCCGCCGAGACGTAGCCACGCCGCACGTCCTGCGCGACCCGCCAGGGCTCGCGCTGATGCGGATCGCCGCGCCCGCCACCGCCGGCGGAGCGGATCTCGAGCACGTCGCCGGGCTGCAGGACCGCGGTGTCGATGTTGCCCAGCCGCCGCTCGTGGCCGGTTCCCGGATTGACGACCATGTCCGAGAGGCCGGCCGCCTTGCCGCCCAGCACGCCCCACGGGCGGAAGAAGCTGCGGTCACGGTTGCGCGCCGTGATCCTGGAGTCGGGGGCGAAGACGCGGAAGGCCATCTCGGTCGCCAGCCCGCCGCGCCAGCGGCCCGCACCGCCGCTATCTTTAGCGAGTCCGTATTTAACGAACTCGACCGGAGTCTCGGTCTCGGTGATCTCGATCGGTGTGTTCTTGAGATAGGCGGCGTCGGCGCCCGATCCGTTGGTGCCATCGCGATGCGGCATCGCCCCGCCGCCGCCCACTACCGGGTTCACTGCCGCGATGACACTCCGGCTGGTGCGCTCGTCCGTGGTCATGACGTTGACGATGCAGTTGTTGCCCGCCGGCGCCGCCGGCAGGCGCTCCGGCACTGCCTGCGAAAAGGCGCCAAAGATGACCGAGCGCAGCCGCGCGCAGGTGAGCGAGCGCATGCCGACGGCGGCGGGGTGGACCGGGTTCAGCACCGAGCCTTGCGGCGTGATGCAGGTGAACGGCCTGGTTAGGCCCGTATTGAGCAGGATCTTCGGGTTGAGCGTGTAGAGCACGTAGTAGACGCCGACCAGCAGCATGGTGTGTCGCGGGTCGCCGCCCGATGGCACGTTGAGCGAGGAGCCGAGCTGCGGGTCGGAGCCGGTGAAGTCGAGCACCGCTTCGTCGCCTTTGATCGTCAGTCTCAGCTTCAGCCGGCAGGGATTGGCCTCGACCGAATCCTCGTCGGCAAAGTCGGCGAACTCCCATGTGCCGTCTGGCATGGAGCGCAGCACGTCGCGCGCCTGCGCCTCCGCATGGTCGAGAAGCGCGGCGACGCCTTCCACGAAGCCGGGCTTGCCGAACTTCCGCACCATCGCCTGGATCTTGCGCTCGCCGGTATTGAGCGCGCCGACCAGCGCCTTGATGTCGCCGATGTTGAGGTCGGGCTTGCGCACATTGGTGCTCATGATCCGCAGGATCGTCTCGTTGAAGACACCCTCATTCACCAGCTTCATCGGCGGAAAACGGATGCCTTCCTGATGGATTTCGGTCAGCGCGCGGCTGAGCGAAGCCGGCACCGCGCCTCCCATATCGGTGTTGTGGATGTGGCCTCCGGTCCAGGCGACGATCTCGCCGTCGACGAAGACCGGCTTCCATAGATGCGTGTCGGGCGCGTGCGTGGCGACGTGGCCGGAATAGGGATCGTTTGTGAAGGCGACATCCCCCGGCCGGTAGCCGCCCACCATCGCGATCGCGCGGTGATAGGAAAGCCCCGGATACCAGGTGGCGCCGAGTTCCATCGGGACGGCGAAGGTCGCTCCGGAGCGATCCATCAGCATCACGGTGAAGTCCTGCGTCTCCTTGACGAAGGCGGAGTGCGCGGTGCGATGCAGCGTATGCGCCATGTTCTCGGCCGCCGCGCGGGCATGGTTTGCCAGAACCTGAAGGTTTGTCCGGTCGAACAAGGCGTCACTCCGCGAAGGTCAGGAGAAGATTGAGGTGGCGGTCGACCCGTGCCTGCGTTCCTGCGGGAATTGCAAAGGTCGTGTCTTCCTGCACCACCACAGCGGGTCCTCGGAACGTGCTGCCAGGCACCAGAGTCTGCCGGTCGTGGAGGTCGACCGTCTCGATGCTTTGGCCCGTGTAGACCGGGAGCCGGCGCGCCGGACTGGCCGGGGCGTCGATCTCGTCGGTCTCCGGGAAGAAGAGCGCCGGCCCTGCGCCTATTGCCGACAGTCGGACGTTCACAAGCTCGATCTCGCCCTCCGGATCATGGAAGTCGTAAAGCTGCTTATGGGTTCGGTGGAAGGCTTGCTCGACGGCGGCGGCGTCGCCATCCGCCAGCCATTGCGGCGACAGCACGACCTCGATCTCGTAGCTCTGCCCGACATAGCGCATGTCGCAGGAGAAATTGAGCTCAGCGGCCGCATCGTGCCCCTGCGCCGCGAGCCAGTCGCGGCCCTCTCGCGCAAGCGCCTCGAAGGCCTCGCGGATTTCGGGGAGCGACGCGCCCGACAACGGGCTGAAGATCGTGCGAATGAAGTCTCCGCGCAGATCGGCCACCAGCCCGCCCAGCGCCGACACCACGCCGGGGCGACGCGGCGCCATGACGCGCTTCATGCCGAGCTCGCGAGCCAGGAAGGCGCCGAGCATCGGGCCGCCGCCGCCGAAGGGCATCAGCGTGAATTCGCGCAGGTCGACGCCGGCGCGCGAGGCGAGCTTCTCGACCTCGACGAACATTTCCGACACCGCGATGTCGAGGATCGCCTGCGCAGTCTGCTCGACTGGGCGGCCGAGCCGGGCAGCAAGGTCGCCGACCGCGCGATGCGCCAGTCCGGTATCGATCCTGAGCTGGCCATAGGCCATCTCGCTGTGGCCGAGCCATCCGCAGACCACCATGGCGTCCGTCACCGTTGCCCGCTCGCCACCACGGCCATAGCATGCAGGTCCCGGCGTCGAGCCCGCCGATTCCGGTCCGACGCGCAACACGCCCTGCGCGTCGACACTGGCGATCGAACCGCCGCCGACGCCGATCGAGCTCACCGACACGGACGGGATATGGAGCGGGAATTCGCCGATCAGTTCGCCGGTCCCGAACTGCGCCTCGCCGCCGATGATGAGCGCGAAGTCGGCCGAGGTCCCGCCGATGTCGAGGGTAAGCACTTTGTCATCACCTGCCTGGCGCGCCAGCCAAGAGGCGCCGATGACGCCAGAGGCCGTTCCGGACAGCAGCATGTTCACGCAGGCGCGCTTGCCCTCGGCAGCGTTCATCAGTCCGCCGTTCGACTTCGTCAGCATGGGGCGTGCAGGCACGCCGCGGACCTTCAGCCGCTCTTCCAGCGCAGTCAGATAGCCTGAGACGCGCGGATGGACATAGCCATTGAGGATGGCGGTCGAGCTGCGCTCATATTCGCGGATGACCGGCCAGACCTCGGCCGAGGTGAAGACGAAGAGGTCGGGCGCAAGACGCGCAATCGCCGCCTTCACCGAAGCCTCCTGCGCGGCGTTGCGCCAGGCATGGAGAAAGGAGACGATGATCCCTTGCGCCCCGCTCGCTTTCGCCGCGGCGACCGCGCTTTCCACCGCCGCCGTGTCCGGTGCCCGGGATTCGCTGCCGTCAGCACGCATGCGAGCCGGAATGCCGAAGACCATGTCGCGCGAGATCAGCGGGTCCGGCCGCGAGCAGAACAGCGAATACATGTCCGGCATGCGAAGCCGCGCGAGTTCGATCACGTCCTCGAAGCCGGCATTGGTGAACAGCGCCAGCGGCGCGCCCTTGCGCTGGATGATCGTGTTGATGCCGACGGTCGTGCCGTGCACGAAGCGCGTCATATGGGTCGGATCGAAGCCTTCGCGTTCGGCCAGCAGGGTGAGACCCGTCATCAGCTCGGCGCCCGGATCTTCCGGCGTCGTCAGCACTTTCAGCGAGGCGACGCGTCCGGAATTGGCTTCGAGCGCGCAGAAATCGATGAATGTCCCGCCGATATCGACGCCGACCTTCCAGTCGGCCTTGGTCCGCGCCTCATCCGCCGCAATGGCACCATCCATGATGCGTCCCTTCCTGTCTGTCGACCAAACCTGGCACGAGCGGATGGTCAGGGTCCAAGATGGATGACGGGCAAGGATATAAGTCTTGCTTATACTTTCGCGCGATGGTCACCCAGGACGGCGGCACACGCCTCGCGGATTTCGTCGCGCATCATCTCGTCGGCCCGCGAAAGGGCTCGTGCGCGCGACGTAAGCAGCGCGATCGGAAATTCCGGCCCGGCCGCCAGCGGCCTGACGGCAAGCCCGGCAAACTGCTGCCACGGCAGCAGCGCGTCGACCAGGCCGATACCCAGACCGGCCTGGACGAAGCCGACCGCGGAGATGGAT